>JABHGC010000086.1 GCA_018672285.1 Methylococcales bacterium | reverse complement strand
TGTTCGCGGCAGTTCACAAATTAAATAGCCGGCCAAGAAAATGCTTAGGCTACAAAACACCTTATGAGGCTTTTGAAGAGCTCACTGGCATTAAACAAGAAAATTTAACCGGTCATGCACTTATGACTTGAATTCAGGCTTCCCTCTTCTTAATACCAGCAAGGCATGCAAGCGGTGCAAATACAGTCGAGAAGAAAATACCCAGCAGCACCACAAGCCCTATGCCTTGCAATACAGGCATATCACTTAACGCCAACAAACCGAATGACAGCATTGTCGTCACTGCAGACAATAAAATGGCCACCAGTGTGGTGCTCTGTGACTCAGGATGTTCTGTTAAAAATAAGGTGTAGTCGATGCCAATCCCTAAGACCAACATGAGCGCTAACATCATAAACAAATTGAGTGCCACCCCAGCCAAGGTTAAAATAGCCAAAGATAAAACAGCCGCTAATACCGGAGGCAAAATAATCAACAGCACTTGCAACCAACGGTAACGTATTATCAGTAACAGTAAAATAATCCCGTAAGCTGCGATCACCAGTAATGTAACTAAATCCCTGTATTTTGCAAAAACGTTTGAAATATCTTCGACATAATCCACAAACTGCACACCATCTGGTAATTCAGCCGATGCTAACGCGTTTAAGTCTTGCACGTCTGTTAATGCAACAACCGCAACAAATTGGTCTTGTATCTTTCCTAACCAAAGAAATGGGAACTGGGAGACCAGAGAGCTATTTTGCCAATGGTCTACCGTCAATAATTGGGGCTGTTTATGTCGATATTGCTGCCTCATTGTTTCAATAAAAAGATCATCAAATCCCAACTGATTAAAATATTTCATAAAAACAGACGTTGGACTTAACATTTCTGTTCGCAGTATTTGGTATGCGTGATTTTGCGTGCTTGCATCCGGAATCATATCCAGCAAAGCCACATACCCGCCAAGCGCGCCATCACGCTTTAATTCGGCAAGAACAGGAAGCATTTGTTTTTGTTTTGCCAAAACAGCCTCTGCAGAATGAGCTGTCACTAGGTAGAACTGATTCGCCACAGACAGTTTCATGATACTTTTGATCTTATTGTCTTGTTGCAATAAATCAGCAGGCCGATGTTGCAACCCTCTGACATCGTCATTGCTATTTGCAAAAAATAGAATACCCACTGACGTCATCAACAGCACGGATACCAGCACATACACACCGGTCAATGGTAATCTTCTCCAGAACATACTCACCGCTACCACACGCCTTAAAAGTACTGGAGAAAGTGGTTTAATCTGCATAGTAACCAAGCGGGGGTACCAAATAACAACAGAGAAAAAGGCTGCAATTAGCCCCACACTAGAAAATGCGGCCATTTGTTGCAAACCGGGAAAAGGGGCAGCAGATAACGCCAAGTAACCAATACAACTACTCACCAGCCCTAAGGTAAGGCCTGCACGTATATTGGGAATGACTTGATCATGCGCCACTGCAGAGCGTTCAGTGAAATAATGAAAGGTATAATCTATAGAGACACCAATTAAGCTGGCTCCAAAAATTAATGTCATCAGGTGTACACCACCAAAGATCAGCAGACACGCTGACAAGCCAAACATGACCCCAACACTCACCGATAACACGGCAAAACCAAGCGGTCGAATCGATTTAAAGACCAATACGACTAAGATAATTACACCGAGAAGAGACCCTAAACCAATTGTTGAAATTTCCTGCTTAGCCGATGCCACACCCGCCGCCGCATAATAAATCGCCCCTGTACTCAGCAATCTCACATTAGAATGCAAGGTCAGTTCACCCTTTAATTCTTGAAAGAAAGACTGGTAACTTGTTTGTGTTTGCAAAGAAAAAATAGTGTTTTTTAACGTTGCCTGAATAAAAACATAATGCAGGTCATCTTGCTTTGCCCACAACCGTTGCTGCACCATGGTCAAACCACCAGATGCTGATGCAATATTTTGCAAAAAATCGACCAATTGAAACAATGGGTCTTGCGCTAACAAATCTGCATTCACAACGCTGGTTGGGTTGTATAACCGTTTCATGGCGGTTGTTGTCATTGCCGAAAAATCACCTATTTGCAACCAATGAAGAAACTGATCGGAAAATAGTGTTAACCGATAAGGCCAGTAAAATTGATAAATCTCTTGAGTTTGACTGGCAGACACTTGATATTGAATATCTTCAAATAAAGCAGATTTTACCATCCGTTCATACGTGGAATCAGCGGCCTTAATCGCTTGTGCGGTATCACCATGTCCTAAAAGAAACACCACCTTTTGCTGTACCTGCTCCGATACCGCGGCAACAGCTGCTTCCTTAATAGGGTCGCTTTGATCTTTTGGCAACAAGTCTAAAACACTGGTTTCAACCCGAATACCTTGTGTAAAGGAAAAACCCAAATACAAGGCACAACACAACACCAACAGTGACCAAACTGCCACCCATTTTGTCTGTGACCAACGACTAGTCATGACCATTCACTTGAGTGACAGGATTCATGATAAAAAAAATATCGGTGTGATCACCTTTTTTCTCAAACATCTGAATCGATTCAATATGCCCGCTACCTGACAAAACAATCTGAGAAAATATTTTTGCCAAAATAGTCGCTGATTTTGGCTTCAACTGAATAGACCAATGCTCAACATTGCCTTCAAAACCAATATCAAACTGCGCCGAAATCGGTTCCAACACACCCGATATCATCGCAATAAAGACACTTGAAAAAATGTGTAACTCTGGGTGGTCTGCAATTTTTTTACGCGTCTCTTTACCGCTAGAATCCACTTCAACCAGCTCAGAGTCTGTTAATAGCAACGTTAACGTTATGGGTTTAACGATTTGCCAACGCACACCCGATGTGGTTGACTGAGAAAATGTACCAGATGATTTTAACGGGCGCTTCAAAACCCGTAAGTACTTATTCTGAGTAAATTGACCCTGTGTGTGTGTTTGCTGCTTTAATTGCTCTACCACCTTAAAAAAAGAGGCATTAGTTTGATTCAAGTCAACCGAGACAAATTCAGCATGAGATACTGAAAAGACGAACCACAAACCTAAAAAAAGCCACTTACGCATCATCCACACCTAGTTTTTGCAGTAAAATAGGCGGAGAAACAAAACACATGTCACCGCTCGACATATCAACTGCCACTTGTGTGGTATGGCCTTTCGTTAACCTAACGCCAGATTTCTCATCCGTAATGACATAACGAATTTTCAAGCGGTGCTCATATTCCACTAACGTTGCCACGACTTTAATCATTTGCTGGTAAGCAATCGATTTAACATATTTAACCTGTAAATCGATCACTGGCCATGCATATCCTGACGCTTTCATTTCGGCATAGTTATAGTCAAACACATCCAGTAATTCACCTCGTGCCAGTTCAAAATACTTCGCATAATGACCATGCCAAGCGACTTCCATCACGTCTACGTCATGGAAGGGGATCTGAATCACTACTTCAGCACTGAAGGTTTTCATGATTCGTACAATGACCATGATTGTGTTTGAATCATGCTCATCAAACGGCGTAAATCCTGTTCTAGAGGGCGATCCTCTTCTACCACATCCACTGTCGCCAGCACATTCTGAACCATGGTATAAACCGCTTGATTCAACTTTGCTGTGTCTAAATCATCCATCTCAATCCGCAAATGCACACCTTGGCACACAGACAATAAAGCGGCTGCGGCCACTTGCTCTGTTAGCTCTAATACCCTCAAACAATCTCTTGCAGCGATAGTACCCATACTCACTTTATCTTGATTGTGACATTCTGTAGAGCGAGAAAACACACTGGCAGGCATCGTACCTTTCAGTGCCTCTGCCGTCCAAGAGGAGACGCCAATTTGAACCGCCTTAAAGCCATGATTGATCATTTTCCGATCCCCTTTGGCACCGGTTAAATTAGAAGGCAGACCATTATTATATTTGGTGTCCATGAGCAGCGCCATTTGCCGGTCCATTAAATCGGCTAGATTTGCCACACAATTCTTCATTGAGTCCATCACAAAGGCAATATGCCCACCATAAAAATGGCCGCCGTGGAGTACATGCTCACCCTCACCATCAATAATAGGATTATCATTGGCACTGTTTAGTTCATTTTCAATGTTGGTTTTCATCCACGGCAGCGCATCTTTTAGCACACCAATCACATGAGGTGCACAGCGGATGGAGTAACGGTCTTGCAATCGATCTGAATTACGTGGGTGCTCATGATGGTTCACATCATTTCTAATCCAATCAGCAATTTGAATTTGCCCAGGATGGGGTTTCACGGCAAATAGCAGCTCATCAAAGTGGTTACTATTCCCTTTTAAAGCAATGGATGCCATTGCAGTTATACGCGCAGTCAATCTACTCAAGTATTCTGCCCGCTCCCAAGCCGAACAAGCAATTGCCGTCATCACCGCAGTACCATTCATCACCGCTAGGCCTTCTTTGGGTTTCAACGTAATCGGCTGAATATTTTGCTCTGCAAATACGTCCTTGGTGTCCCTAACATTACCTTTGAAATACACTTGCCGCTCGCCCATTAACACAGCAGCAACGTAAGATAGCGGCGTTAAATCGCCACTGGCTCCGACTGAACCTTCTTCTGGAATCAGTGGTGCAATATCTTCATTAATGAGCATTTCAAATTGTTTTAACAGACCATAACTCACGCCAGAAAAGCCTTTAGAGAGAGAGGTCAAACGCACTGCTAAGGTTGCAACTGATAATTCATGAGAAAAATGTTTGCCCATGCCGCAACCATGAAACCGAGTTAAATGTAGCGGCAGCTCATCGACTAATTCAGCCGGAATAAAATTGGTGCAAGAATCACCATAACCAGTCGTCACGCCATAAATGACACCTTCTTCTGCTAATAGCGCCTCAAGAAATGCAACACCTTTTTGTATCCGAGTCGTAAATTCATCACCTTCGGAGAGTTCTGCTTTTTTAAGGCCTCGAGCTAACGCCATCACCTCATGCAACTGAATGTCTCTTCCGTCGAAGACCACATTTGAATTTTTCATACGACTAACCATTGTCCGAATTAGGAGCTGAATTACCCCAGATATCAAAAAAATTAAACCACTGCAAAGGGTACAACGCGCAGTAATACTCTAAACGATGAACATAACGCTGCACCACGGCATCTAAATTTTCCCGACGTGTTTTGCGAGACAACTTAATCCCTTCATCAAACAGCTCCAACTCAATTCGATACCCCTTTTTTTCTTTAACGCAGAACATCAAATACACAGGGCAAGACATTAAACTGGCCAGTATAAATGGCCCATGAGGGAAGTCCGCTTTATGCCCTAGAAAATCAACCGATGCGATATTGGCACTCGCATTCACAGGCGTCCTATCACCGGATATAACCAACATCTCACCCTGCTCAATTTTGTCTTTAATTAAAATGGCCGTATCTGGCCCTAATTCATTGACAAATATGGCATCATCATCAAAATGAGGATTCACCTCTTTTAATACTTGATTAAATTTCCCGGCATGCTCGGTAAACATCAGTGCATTCATAGTCACTTCATCTATGTCATTTGCTAATGCTCGGCTCACCTCTATTGCGCCAAGGTGGGCTGTAACAATCATGGCACCCTGACCTTGTTTAGCCAGGCCTTTTAAAACATGGCTTTTTTCAAAGATGACTTGACCATGATTTAAAATCCCCATCCACGATGACACTTTATCCAGTGCTGAACGAGCGAAGGACAAAAAGTGCTGATAACTCAACCAGCCATTTGGTTTTTGCTTAAAGACTGTCGAATCAAAATCATCTAAACGCTGTAGGTATAATTTAGAAGCAGCTCTAGATTTTTTGTTACTCAAGTAAAAATAAGCAATGATCGGATATAAAAATAATAAAATGACGTGCCGACCTAACCAACGGTATAACCAAAGTAAGATTTTTATCCCCAGTAAACTGCCTCGCTCACTGATGTTTGACCAATGTGTCTGTTGTTGCTTTTTAGAGCGATGCGTTAGTCGTAAAATTTTCGGTAACCGCCAAACCATGCCGAAAAATAATTTGCTATGCATCAAAAATATTAATACATTGTCTTTCAAATAATTAAAATGAGACGTGCCATTCTCAGGATAAATCACTTTTGTTTTGATAGGAATCAGACGTATGTTGTGCCACAAACTACGCACCAATACTTCAATATCAAAATCCATTCTCCGGCCAATATTTGCCGAATCCAGTACCTCAATGGTTAGCTTAACAGGGTAAACTCTAAAACCACACATGGCGTCAAATGGCGAAAATGTCAGGGTTTCAACACCCACCCAAAAATGGGTAATGTTACGCGCTATTTTTCGCCCTAAAGGCACGGATTCATCATAAATGGGTTGCCCGCAAATTAACGCATCTGGGTGCGCTATCGCTTGCTGAATAAAATTGGGAATATCTGCCGCATCATGTTGGCCGTCTGCATCAATTTGTAGTGCATGACTAAATCCGAGTGTTTGTGCCACTTTGAGCCCTGCCATCACAGCGCCCCCCTTCCCCTGATTGTCATTAAGCCGTTTCAGCGTCACTTCTTGCTGCTCGGCAACGGTAATCAGTTGGAGTTGGGTTATTTCGTTACTCGCATCATCAATAATGATGCAATGAATCCCATCTGCTAATAAACAATCAACCGTCGCAGCAACCGTCGCACCATGGTTATAAGTTGGAATAACCGCGCATAATTTGAATTCACTCATTGCCAAACCACCTTTCCAGAAGATAATTTAGCCTTAGAATTTTTGTAGAAAAATTTTAAAACACCTTTGTCTGGCAGGTACTGCAAGGTTAAATCCACAACCATGTCAGGCTTTATAAAGTCATAAAATTTAACCGCCTCAAGATGAGTAAAGGCAGGCTTTAATTCAAATAATTCTCTGGCAAACCCTATCACCCAATGTACCTGCACCACGCCCGGTAAAATAGGCCTCCCTTCAAAATGTCCTTTAAAGTACAACAAAGAAGCAGGTATTTTTAATTGGTATTCATATTGATCAGCAGAAATACTTTTTGATGACAGTATTTCTGGTAAAAGAACAGGCTCTGGATCAAAACATTGTGTTAATAATTGCTCAGTAACTTTCCCTTGCTCGTTCATCGGTAATGCATTGACATAGCGCCAACGTCTAGGCAGTAAAACAGGCTCGAAATAGCGACTTAATATTTTTTTTAGTCGAATATTGAGTCCCCGTTTACTCTCACCTGACAAAACAGACTGCCCTTCTCTAGAGAGCACGACCACTAACGATAGCTGTAACCGCCGCCCTTGAGTCACAATGGCACGGCACTCAGCCACCAACGAAGACTGTTGCAGAACCTGTTCAACCTCGTTTAACGACAACCTTTTTTCTTCTAATTTAACTATGCGGTCCGCTCTGCCCATTAAGGTAAACAGACCATCCTCATGAATATCAACTCGATCCCCCATCTCAACCCACTGGCCTGAACCTTCATAAGGGGACTGAATATAGAGCATACCAACATCATTGGTCTTAAGGTTAACGTTGGGCAATGCTCGCCAACCACTGATGTCATTTGTGCCATTACAGCGATGAGCCACACCGCCGGTTTCTGAGCTGCCAAAAATTTCGACCACCTCTTGCCCAAGTTGGCTCAACCAACACTGTGCAACCGGCTTATCTAATGGGCCTCCCGAGGAAAACACTTTATTAAGTTGTGAAGTAACATTATTAAGGTTTACCAGGTCAGGTATACGCTTTAGTTGAGCAGGGCTAGAAACCAGCACAGAAGCAGTGTTGGCCATTTGTTCAAACAAGCTTTCTGGGTAAGGGTAGGTAAATGCATCAAAACGGCGACCAGTACATACCGGCCACAACACTCGAAACAACAACCCATAAATATGCTGATGACTGACCGTGGCATAAAACATGCTATCTGCAATGTCGTCACCCCATAAGCTTTCTAGGGTAGCGATTTCAAGATTGAGTTGCTGAAGTTGTTTGCAAATTTTTTTCGGTGTTCCAGTCGAACCCGAGGTAAACAAAACAACTTCAGATTGCAATGTAAACTGACCCAGTTTCTTTTCACCCTCAGTATTGCAGTTCAACTCGGCATCATAAACAGTTATTGCGTCATTCTTAAACGGTTGGTCTGTGACGACGCACTCAATATCTTGTTCGATGGCTTGCAAAAAATCCTGCTGAATATTCGGTACAAGTACCACTGATTTCTGCGCTTCAAGTAAAGCCAAAAACCAGACTAAAAAACAGACGCTGTCGTGACAATATAAAGCCACTTTTTGTTCAGGACGCAATTGAATATTCGCGATGGCTGCTTGAACATTTTGCTTTAATTCAGCAGCTGTAATGGCTCTCCCCGCCCTCACTGCAATGATCTTCGTATCGGCACACTGTGTTAACAACTGGTCAATATTAATTATCCGACTCATACGACAGCCCTTTTCAGGGTACGCAATCTGACAATATATTCTCCTGCAAACAATAGCCCCATCAGAAGATATGAAATAAGGCCGTTATACAGCAACCAAACATCCATACTCGCCCAAACAGCCGTATAGAATGCAATGCTCAAATTCAACACAAAAAAACCGCACCACACCATCGTCACTTTTCGAGTATATACAACGCCTGACTCAGGTAAATCAGGCTCACCCATACGAGCAAAAGTTTCAATCATGGAAGGTGGATAAATTAAAGTACGCGCAAAAATCACTAAAGAGGCAAAGCTGATCACCACAGGGTGAAATTTCACGACCAGAGGATCATTAAAAACAATGATGACTATTGCAACCAATACACCGGCTATGGCCAAAGGAAGCAAGGGTTTCACCCTAGCCATCGACAGCTGATTTTTTAGCAACAAAATTCGAATAAGCAAAATACTCAATAACAAAGCACCAATGACTCTCGCATTGAAATACTGTAAACCGAAGTACACCCCAACGGGGTACAGCAACAATAAAACAGAGAGAATCACCAGCACCAGTTTTTTCATTTTTCGGTTACTAGCCTATGCACAACATCCACGATGTCACTCACTGTCCTCGCATTTTTAAAATCATCTGGCTGGACTTTTTTACCGATCAATTTTTGCAATTTAACAATCATATCAACGGCATCAATGCTGTCTAAATCTAATTCTTCATAGAGCTTGGACTCAAGCGTAATCTCTTCTTCGTCTAGCTCAAAAAGCGCCACTAAAATGTCTGTCAAAACAGGCAAAATTTGTTCTTTCGTTTCCATTACGCCCCCTCCTGACTCGACTCGATCAATGCAACAAGGTTGGCCACAGATTGAAAGTGGTGGCGCGTTTGTTCCGACTTCGCATCCAACTTCACATTATATTTTTTGTGAATACTCAAACCTAATTCTAAAGCATCAATTGAATCTAAACCTAAGTCTTCACCAAATAACATTCCATCGCTCTTAATGTCTTCTGGCGTGATATCTTCTAACTCAAGCACCTCAATGATGAGCTGTTTCACCTCTAATTCTAAATCACTCATGATATGGCATGGCCTTCTGTAAAATAATTTTTCAAATTTTGGGTCAGTGTTCGTGATGCTTGTGAGTAACGACCTTTTTCTCTCACATAACCGGACACATCAATTGAGTCCCCTATGGTCATCGTCATCACAACAGGGCCTGATTTAGGCACCTGATACCAACGTTCATTTTTCGTTAGCGATGTGGGCACACACTCAATGTACACAGGCGTAATGTCCTTTTGGCTACGTAGGGCAATATTGGCAGCGCCCCGCTGAAACTGGTAACTTTCACCCGGAACCGTTCTAGACCCTTCAGGGAAAACAATTAGGGACTCACCATTTTCAACGGTTGCAACACAATCATTTAACAACTGTTCAGTATCTTCACTGTTGATGTACCCTGCACCTTTTACGATCCCCCTTAAAAAAGGGTTTTCCCATAATGCTTGCTTTACAATGCAACTGGTCTCTCGCATTAAGGAGATCAACAATATGACATCAATTAAGGTTGGATGGTTCGCAACTAACAGGTGGTTTTGTTGCAACTGTAATTTTTCAGAGCCTTTTATCGAGACCCTCAATACACCCACAGTTTGCATTAGCCATATAAAAGCACAAAAACTACGGCTCACCACACGCTGAGCCATCAGTCTTTTTTTATCGGTATTAATCGGCAGCAATTTGATAACCGGAAAAAACGTAAGCGCAATGAATAAGCCACCTAGCCCAAACATCGAGAAACAAAAGCCTGTTGCGATAACTCGCCAGTAATAATTTAATCTATGCATGGGAAAGTGCCCATTGCCAGTCAAAGCGACCACCCGGAATGGTCTGAACACTTTGTTCCCTAGCGCGTAACATCCGGATTAACGAAATACCTTGCGGCTCTTTCATTGTGATACCGACTTGCTTAGCTTGTGACGTTAACGTCAGTGTTCGGCCGCCACTTTTGTTTGAGATTAATAAACACAAGGCGAACGTTTTTTCAGGTGTATCACTAAATTCGGTAAAAGTCTGAGTAAGCGGTTCGTCAAAAACCACCAACAACACTTGGCTATGTTCACCCGTTGAAATTTGTGCATACGCTTCAGTGAGCCCCATCACTAAAGTGTCCACACCCGCTGAAATAGCCGATGACGGTAATGTATTTTTTGTTGAAATTGAATATAAACCAGATGCCGTATTATGCACCGATAAACTAAACGCAGTTGGAGACAAAAGCTGCTGTTGCACAATGTCATCTAAAAGCTGTGATGTTCGAGTGAGCTCTCCGTGGCGTGATGCAAAAACGGTAGGAATAGGATGATCACTTGCATAACAGCCATGAATAGCGGACAGCGCAAACTTACTTAAGCGACTGCATCGCCTGCGAAACATCGATGGCAAAAAAGACACATCAGGCAGACCCTCATCAGGAATATCAGCTAGCAACCCAGACCATTCAACCCAGGACTCAGGTGTTGTTAGCGTTGGTGCACAGGCATTCCAATGTTCTAATGTCACCTGAAAGGACAGCATTTCTTTATCAATTCCAAAGTTTCAATTCATTCATCATTATAGACCAGCCACCTACCCTAAAAGCAGCAAATCACGCTGACTAATGATACATCATTACAGTAAATTATGATATTCTTATCTCATAAATTCTTAATCATCTTTTCCTATCAAGTAATTTATTATATTTTTTATAAAAAACAATTTAACCTGAAGAGTACTATGCAATCACATCGAACACAACTCAGCTAATGTGTTGATTCGGCGTTCGCTATCAACAACATATGGATTACCTTCATCCCAGGCATAACCTGCTAATATGGCACAAACCATGTTTTTGATTTTTTGATTTGGTTCAGGGTAAAGCACAATATTTTGTAGTCGCTCGTCATACCAAGCTTGAACAAAGGTACGAAAAGTATCAACGCCCTGCATGAGCGGCTCTGCATACGCTTTTTGCCAGTCGACAGCCCGGCCTTGTAGCTGTTGATCTAACACTTCGGATGCGAGTACTGCCGACTTCATGGCAATGGTGACACCTGATGAAAAAACGGGATCTAAAAACTCTCCGGCATTACCCAACAATGCAAACCCGTCACCATGAAGCGCACTCACATTACTGGAATAACCGGTGATTTTTTGCACAGGTCGATCAAATGTTGCCTGACTCAGCAGCTCCCCCATCCAACCACTACCCTCAACCCACTTTTTTAATTGGGTCTCATGCTCTACACCCTCTGTAAAATACTTTGGCTCTGCAACCACGCCTAATGAACAACGCCCATCTGAAAAAGGGATGAGCCAAAACCACACATCACGATGCTCAGGGTGAATGGTGATTAAGATTTTTTCTCGGTCAAAATTCGTATCAAGTATATTATCTTGAATATGGGTGAATAACGATTGCCTAACAGGAAAGTCAGAAGGACTCTCTAACGCTAATAACCGAGGTAACACACGACCAAAACCACTGGCATCCAACACAAAGGATGCAGTTAATTCGCCTTGAATACCGGCTTTATCTTTATAGGTAATACGAGACTGATCCTTGCCCATATCAACAGAAACGACTTCATGCTGGTAGTAAATATCCGCGCCCATTTTAGCCGCTTCATCAGCGAGTATTTTATCAAATTTGTCTCGCTGGACTTGAAAAGTAGTTGCCGGGCCTTCAGATACTTTCTCACTAAAATCAAAGCTCGCTCGCTTTTCACCAAAGGCAAAAGCCGCACCATTTTTAAACTGAAACCCTGCATCCAGCACGGCTTCCTCCATCCCTGCCATTTTAATAAAGGCCATGCATTGAGGTAGCAAGCTTTCACCAATTGAAAAACGAGGAAATTGCATTTTTTCTAATACGGTTACGCGATAACCTTTTTGTACTAACAACGCCGCAGCAATTGCACCAGAGGGGCCTGCGCCAAGAATGCACACGTCAGCGTTTTGTAGAGTAGACATTGATGTCTCCTTTTATTTAAATTAATAAAATGCAAGGAAACATAATGCCCCTCACAGAACCGTACTTGAAGATTTCCCTCAT
>JABHGC010000183.1 GCA_018672285.1 Methylococcales bacterium | reverse complement strand
TCCGCAAACGAAATGCTCATGCTGCGTTGTTACTATAAAGCAGGTCGCTGGGGTATGCTGAATACTTGGGCGACGCTTCCTGTTGTATTATAAATCTGCCTACTTTTTGGGAATGCGCCCGAATCAGTAGGGCTTTTTTCATGGTTAATCCTATTGGTTTGAATTGCAATGGATTAACCATACACCGTTTTTTCTGAACGCTGACTGAAATGTTTTTTTATTGCCGGTTATTTTCTTGGCTTTGTTCTTGTTTGTTGAAATTTCTGAGTGAGCTGCCAAACATACCTATGCCACCGGCCAGTAATACCAATACCGTAATCAGGTCAAAAGCACTCATGGGTTTGATGTGCATGCGAATACTGACGATGATGCCAATGGAAAATGCCGCTAAGGAGCCGAGTGTGAGTAACCAACCTAAGGTGTTTTTGCTGTTCCAGAAAATCATGCCAACACCAAATATGAAGGGGACAAAGATCATACCGCCCGTGACGCTGTAGTTAAAACCGCCCATGCTGCCAGAATACATGCTGTGGCCAAAGCCCATACGCATTCCACTGGTGACCTGGATGTGGTTTAAAAATAGGTAGCCTCCGATACACATCATCAGTAAGCCCATTAAAAAACGACCTGTTCCGCCGTCTGATCCACCTGCGCCGCTGTGTGGCATAGTGTTCTCCTTAGAAAATGATCCACAATAAGATGGCTGCAATAAATACCCAAAAAATGATTTGAACGCCTTTGGGCATGTCGTTGTACATCATCGATAGAGATCTAAAAATATTGGTTAACATAATGATTTCCTTGTCGTTATGAATTGATACAGGACTCTAATACATCATTTTCAGGTAAATTGTCCTGATGAATTAAGATGAGTAAAGAGGCACCTTTTGCTGGTTTGTTTGGTTTTGGGTTAGTGATGACCTCGCCTTCAGTATTGATGTAACCCATCGGTGTGCCTATGTTGGCCATCATGATTTTACAAGCCAGTGATTTCCAGTCGGGGCAATCAAAATTTAAGTCGAAGCGGTGAGGGTGATCACCTTTGTGGGAAAATAAATTTTCTAGCACTTTCTCTGTACCTGGTGAATCCATCGCTCTGGCAACAAGGGCAGGGTAGGCTCTGATCGGTCTAATCACAGAGTCTGCACCATAGGTTTCAAACCGTGCTCGGTTTGCATCTTCAACCGCTTCGGCCACTATGGTGGCTGTACAGCCAATTTCTTTGATTCGGGTCAATACATCAAAGGTTAAGCTGTCGGACATGCTGTCGTCCTCATCACGAGCAACTAAATAGACATATTTTGCGGTATCAACATGCACGGCTCGTAGTGCATCTGAGTTTTCTGAGTGGCCATGATAATGCACCACATTTTGGTCATTTAATGTTTGTGGCAGTCCATGTTCATATCGCCTTGTTAATATTTGTATGGGACAACCAGTTAAGCTGGGTGTTAAGCGTATTTGTTTTATCAGTCGGTTTAAATAACGTTCCGCCCCTTTTTGTGGGGTGTTGATGATGAGAATATGGTCTTGCATTTTTTTCCACTCCCAGAGGCCTTTGATTTTACGTTCGCGTGAATCTATTCGGTATTCTATGTATTCGCTAGCCAGTTGTGCTAGTAAGGATATGGCCACACAGTACATTAAAATGAGGGTTGTGAGCCTGCCTAATGGGGTTGAGGCGGATAAATCACCGTAACCAACTGTGGTCGCGGTTGTCCAGCTGAGCCAGAAGCCATCCCACCAGCCAATGTCTTTTTCGAAGATCACCATGCCGAGTGTGTGTAGCAATATGATGCCAAATAATAAGGCGGATAGCTGAAATAGTCGTTTGCGACCCTTTGCTAGGCGGGGGTTTGCAAACTTACTGCGTCTTTTATGGTGTAGTAGCTTATGTAATATATGCATTTATGCCTCGTGCTTTTGTGCATATGCAATCAACTCCTCTGCAACTCGTTGCTTAATGGCGGCTTTATCATCCTTTTCTAGCTGAAATTGATCGGCTAGCGCTACCAGTTCATCGTCATTTAAATTAAAGGTTAATCTTTGCCGGGTCTTCTTTGACTTTACCGCAAGCCCTAGTATCTTTCGGATCATATCGGGTGGGGTTACATCTTCATCAATGGCACTTTTTTTGATGATTTTTTGTACTGTTGTGCTGAGGTCAAACGCCAACTGGGTTGCGCGTATGGCCTTTTGCTGTTTTTCCCACTTTTTAGGTGGTTCTATACTCACGAATCATCTTTTCCTGGGTACATTTCAGTGATGTCACTTAATGGCCTACATGTGGTTAAGCTCACATCGGTTTCGCCACCATCCCAAATTTCAATATTGATGTAATAATCTTCATCTGGGTCTGCTAGTGCTAACGTTTCAAATTGTTCACCATTATCGTCTTCGTCATAACGTGAGATTTTTTGCCCACGAAAATCTTGGTTCTCATAATAATAGCCGACATATGGTTGTTCTGTTTGGGTATAACGCGTAGAAACCCATCTTTCTAAGCCATCAATGTCACCTGTACGTTCTATCGTGACTAAGTCGTCGCTATCAAAAATCATGGCAAATTGATCAAGCGTAAACAGTTTGTCGACATCTGAGCGTTGAATTTTCAGGCTAAAGTTAAGCCAGGTTGTACCATCTTCTTCTTCAACGGTGAGAAATACGGGGTCGCTCATACTGCCTTTTAAGGTGAGCTCATAACTGTCACCATCGTCATATTGGTAACTATTGACGGCAACTACGGTTAAGGCTTCTCCTTTGAGTTCAGGTGGTAGGGAGAATGAGTCTAGCATTTGAATCATGTCGCCCTTTTGTAAGCTGCGAGGGTGTTCGATGCTGCGGGTCGTTTCTTTCTCTTTCGAAAACCAGCCCATAATTATGTGTCCTTAAAACGGTTTCTGACAAACCAAAAAAGGCGCACATCACTGTGCGCCTAAAAGGGAAGGGGGTGTTTAGCTAGACTGCTTGGCTCTAATTCGAGCTAAGATGTCGTCGCTTTTCGCTTTTGGAGAGCCGCCAATGCCAGCGTCTGCCATTTTCGCTTTTAAATCAGCACCGGTATCTTGATCATACAGCTCTTGCGAAGCTGCCATTTGATCTTGGCGATCTTGTTGGCGCTTTTTAATGCGATCTAAAGACTCTTTAGCAGAACTCATGGTTGAGTTGTTATTCACTAAGTTGTCGTTAACAGCCATTGTTGCTTTCTGTACGCTATCAGTCGTTTTAACCATCACTAATTGTCTCTGGTTTTCTTTGATTGATTTCTCAGCTTGCTTCACTTGTTGCTTAAGCGCTTTAACGCTACCAACAAAGGTGCTTAAAATCGCTTGCTGCTCTGCAAGTTCTACTTCAAATTCGCCAATTTTTTCAGCAATTTCAAGTGCTAATGCTTCGTCGCCTTTGTTTAAAGCTTCACCTGCAAAACCTTCGTGTTCAGCGATGTTGTTTTCAACCGCTGTAATTTTGCGTTTAGTTTGCATTTCTTTAGCCATCACTTCGGTTAGGCTGCCTTTGGCTTTGTTTAATGCATTTTTTGCATCCGCAATTTCTTGCTCGAAAATACGTAGGGCGTTTGCGTCAACGATTGTTTCGCCAACTTCTCTTGCACCACCACGGATTGCGGTAAAAATTTTTGATAAAATACCCATGTTTGTAACCTCTATGTAGTTTAAGTGCTTACGCCAAATAGTCTTCTAGTGTCTCTAATGCTTCGATTGCGTTGTCGCCAAGGGTGACTAATTCGTGTGCAATGTCATCGAAAGCTGAACTTACTGACAATGATCCGTAGATTGCATATTTGCCTTCAATGATGGCAAATGCGCTTAAAGGCACCGGTACGTTAAGTTTCAGTAATGATGCATTTAGTTCTGCTGTAACGTTGTCTTTTAGCTCTTTTTCATCAAAAAGGTAGGTAATGCAGAGCATTTGCTCTTCTGTTGCCGTCACGTAAATCGGTAGTTCTTCGTTTTGATCAACAACCACTTGTAATACATCATCTGTAATGAAGATGGATTCAAAGGTCATGCCTTCTTGGTCGTGATTAGCAAGTTTGATTGAAAGTGCTTGTAAGTCCATTAAGTGTCACCTTTTATGTTAGATGTATGACATAACGTGTCATGGGTTTAGAATAGTGCGACTGACATAATATGTCAATCTTCTTTGGTGTTAAATACACCTTGATCAGTTGCCCAAGCCCTATGATGGTATTGATATAATTGGCCTGAACCTAATTGGTTTATCTTTATCTTTTTGATATTACTGTAAAAATTAGCAGGGAATTCAAAAGCTGCTAATAATAATGCTTTACTAACCCAAGGGTTTTCTACGGGTAATTCAGTTAATTCAGAAAGTCTTACTTTGCCGCTTTTCCCTTTTTTGGTGGCCAATGTCCATCCCCATTCACCGAAAGAGGGGATATTTTGTCGGTATTGCTCTACATGAGCGAACCCTGCAGCGGATGTCGTTTTCCCTACGGACTGAAAGGCATGTTTTGCATGGTAAGGGGAGGTGGATTGAATGCTCATGGCGCCATCACCTTGTAGCAGTAACTTTAGACGTTCATAGAAGTGCACGCTGTATAATTTGTTCAAATCTGGGTGGTTGGGGTCTGGCAAGTCAACAATGATACTATCAAACCGTTGATTTTCGGCCAATAGTGTTTCAATTTCTATAAAAGCATCACCAGTGATGGTTTTGACTCTAGGATCTTGGTAAGCATGTTCGTTGAGCTGGGCAAAGCGTTTGGACAATGGGTCATCACCCTGGCCTGAGAACAGTTTGATCATTTCTGGGTCTAGGTCTATTAGAGTGACATGCTGTGGTTTCCAGCGTAGTACATCGCGTAGTGCCATGCCATCACCACCACCTATGATGAGAATGTTGTCATGTCTGCGAGAGGCTGCCATGGCAGGGTAGACCAGCATGTTGTGGTAAATGTGCTCATCCAAGCTTGAAAATTGTAAACGTCCATTTAAATAAAGGTCAACCACACTGGGTTGGCCATTGGCGCGCTGCCGTTCTGTGACTGAAATGTGTTGGTAATGGGTTTGGGTACTGTAAACAACTTGGTCTTGATAGAGAATGTTAGTCAGCTTAGTCATCCAGCCACTACTGGATTTTGCTAAAATCAAAGCAATAATCATCAATACAATATGTACGATAATGAGTGCTGTACGGTATCTGATGCGCTCATGGTAGCGCAGAATGAAGATCCAGCCAGCGATGATGTTCACTGAAGCTGTGATGAGTGCCGCAGTGGTGATTTCCATGGAGAGTAAAAACAGTACCCAGATTGCCGCGCCTATACCGGCGCCAATATAATCTGCGCCGTAAATGGTTCCAATGTTATTTTCTAAATGGGTCTCATATAACGATTGTCTGGCTCTGGCGATGAGCGGAATTTCCATGCCGATAAAGGCACCGAGTAGAAAGCCTGCAATGTAGGGTGTGGTGGCAGCGAGTGTTTGTAAGGTTTGCAGGATGTCGCCATCGAGAATGAAGTCAGGGGGTAAGTTAAATACTTGGCTGAGGATATAGGGCAAACCTTCACTGAGTGCAATGAGCCCTGCGATCACCAGAATCATGGTCATGCCAATAAACGCGATAATGGCTTCAAGCCATGCAAATGCGGTGAAGGGGGCTTTAAACCAGCGAGCACTATAGGCGCCAATGCCCATAGCAACAATCATGATGCCGATCATGGCAAATATGGTGGATTCAACGGCACCTAATACTCTGGCTGCATAATGTGAGAGTAGGTACTCATATATGAGGCCACACATAGCTAACACGCCCATAATACCAATGAGGGTAATGTCGTGCAGGCGGAGTTGTTTTTTCTGTGCCGAGCTTGGAGTGCTAGGTGTGGGCATGAATTTTTGGTTCTTCAGAGGTATAACAGCGTGCTTGTTGGAATAGAGATAACCCCCTTTGTTGCCTCAGGGGGTTAGCTTGTATTGCTTTAGCCAAACAAAGAAACAAAGGTGAGGCCAATAGCAACTGCGATAGCCGCTTCTATGACGCCAACACTGGCATTTTTTTGCTTGTCGACTTCATCCGATACCTTGATACCGGGTAAAATGGCCATTCTTGCAACAGCGACAAAAACCATAAAAGCAATGCTAAAGACTAAAGCGGCAATCGCCCAGCTAATGACACAGCCAATGATGTTTTCAGCAGAATAAGCCACCATGCCAGAAGCTGCTGTGATGGCTAGAGAGAGGCCAATCATGTAACCGGCATAACGAATGCCCAGTGCGTGGTTGCCATCTTCAAGCGCTTGTTGCATGCAGTTACAGTCTGATCCGTTGTTGCGGGACTTAAATAAGTTAATGCGGTAGATCGCACCACCCACTAAAACGACTTGGGATACGATAAAAGCGGCAAAGATAATGGGAATTGCAATCCAACCTTCAGTTTCAACCCAGATCATTGAGGCGCGAATGACGATACCAACAGCAATCACATTGCCAATATCAACAAAGGCTGCGGCTAGGTTACCTTTTTTAATTTCTTCTAATATAGCCACATTACGCATCACGACTTTATCTTGGATGAAGCGGCCAATGGTAATCATGACCAAACCGATGGCGCCAAATACCAACATGCTAATGGCATCTTGCAGCATTGAATCTGCATATTCACCAGAGCTGGCACCGGTTAACATAATGGCAAGAGCCGTGATGCCACCTGCAAATGATACACCAAATGCGGCGTTGTCTTTTTCTGCAATTTCGTCACTGGTACTGACATTCGCAATAAACCCTTTTAATAGGCGCAAGCTAATGAAAAGTAGAAGTATGATGAGGAAACTAATGGCCGACGCTTGGAATTTCCAAATATCTAAACTGTTAAAATCAAATTCGAACATGGTTAACGTTCCTTAATGTCTTTTTATCGTAAAAATAAAGTTATTTGCCGCCGCTGTAACTACGCGATGAACGAGAATAGCCACTTCGAGAGGATGAGCTATAGCTGGAGTTTGAACGGCTGCTAGAGCTGGCATAACTTGAAGAAGATTTTCCTGAACTGTAGGAAGATCGACCAGAGCTATACGACGAAGATTTGCTTGGCGTTTTACTCGCTAGGCTAAGTGAGCTGGAACCCGTTTTTGTTTTTGAGTACGGGCTAGAGAAGCTTTTGCCTTTACTCGCAAACGATTTTTTAGTTCGGTTATACGTTGCTTGCTGAGAGGTTCTTTGCGTAGGGCTGGTGTAGCGGCTCCGGCCATAATCGTTGTAGTAACTGTAACCCCGGTTTGATGACCAATTTCCGTAATAGACGGGGCGAGATAAATTATTAAACATGGAGTACATGCCATACCATGCCCAAAAGCTAGTACCGCTGGAGTTTTGCTGCCAATGACCATAACTGGGGTTGCCAATATATTGACTGCCCGCTCCATAATCTTTAGAACGATTGCTTTTTTGTTCAGCCTGTTTGCTCATGGCTTTTACCCGAGGCAATTTGCCATCCGACATATCGGCTAATACGTTGACCGAATCGGATAAAGCATCATTAAATAAGCTGGTTGATGCGGCTTGGCGTACGGTTTTAACTTCGTCCAATCGTTCGGCAACGGCAGGGAAGGCCTCCGGTTTTGATTTCACGTAGTCTAAACGTGAGACCAGGCTTTTATATAAAGGCCCCTCTTTAGTTGCATCTTTGGCAATTTCATCAATAAGAGGTGCCAAATCTGGTTTTTGGATTTTCAGTTGTTTGGCATACGTTTTGAGCTTATTGGCATTATGTAAATTGCCGTCGGCAATTGCTTTGCCTAAGTACCCTACTGAAATATCAGCTGCTTTGAGCTCTTGCTCTACAGCTTCCTTCATTCGATCTTCTTTTGAAGAGGAGCAGGATGACACTAATATGGATAGAACAATCAGTCCGATCCAAAATCCTGCCAGCCCCCTTAAATAACGTTTTAGCATTATATCTCCCTTAGTTTGATTGGGCGCGAATCGTGCTCAAGCGCTTTATACTATAGAACATCGATGGACAAAGTACCAAGCTCGGTTACGGTCGTAAGCCTCATAGTACAATGTTAAATTGGTTTGGTGTGGTGAGTAGCTGTTGGGTAACGGCCCATTCTTGTTCTTGTTTTGAAGGTAGGCGAAAGCGCTTACCAGATAGGCGATTGAGTTTTTCAATGAAGGCTTCGGCTTGGCTAATATTTAATTCAGAAACCAATGTTTTATCCATCAGTCGTTGCCATTGGCTTTTATTAATAGGTTGTTTGCTAATCCAGTAGCCGTCAATGCAAGTAGGTGCAGTGCTTTTATCTGGGTTGTGGGTCGATTGGTAGCAGCCTTTTTGTACCCACATAAAGGTCATGCCGGTACTTGGGTCTTGCCACTGTTGTTTGGCTTCAATGAGTGACGGTTTAAAGACTATTGTCTGGTGGTGGTATTCAAGGGCTGCTGCCCATATCCCAATGGCTGTGAGTGTAATTCCAATAATGGCTGAGTAGGCTTTTTTGTTGGAATATGTTGGCGGGGCAATGGCTGTTAGCGCATGTGAAACAGCTAAATCATAGTCACTAGCGATAGGGCGAGGTTTAGTGGCTTGGGTAAAGGTTGTGGTGTTCTCTCTTTGCAGTTGTTTGTTTTCTTGTTGGAGTAACGCAATATTTTTCCGCAGGTTGGTCACTTCAGCAAGTTCAGATTGAATAATGGCTTGTTTCCAGGGTTGAACCAATTGAGGTCGTAGTGCAGGCACGACACCCAGTCCGTGATCTATCGCTTGCAGAAAGTGGCGGGAATACTTATCACAAGAAAAGCTTTGTGCGCTAGGCATGATGTCATTTTTGCCAGACAGTATGGCTTGTGCGCGTTGGTGCGCTTCTGCTGGGCGGTCACCAGTAATCATTTTATACATGACAGCAGCCATGGCATAGATGTCAGACCAAGGCCCTTGCCCGGTTGAGTCCGTATTGTATTGTTCTAATGGGGCATAACCGGGCGTATACAGTGCTGTTAGGCTGCCTGAGTGTTCTTTTAGAAATGGTCTGGCTGAACCGAAATCCAACAATACGGGGTTGCCATTGTCGCGGATGTAGATATTACTGGGTTTGATGTCTCGATGAATGAGCTCTGCTTGGTGCATTGTTTCGAGGCCATCGAGCAATGGTAAGATGAGCTGACAAGTTTTGGCTTCACCGAGTTTTCCATGCTGTTGTAGATACTGCTTTAAACTTTGCCCTTGTTCATATTCCATGACGAGGTAGCCGGTATCGTTGGCTTCAAAGTAATTGAGTACCCTGACTAAAGCATGGTGTTTAAACTTAGCCAATGCTTTGGCTTCATCGCAAAAGCGGGATTTAAATTTATGAAATAATTCTGAATGTTCTTGCGATAAAGGCTGTATGCGGTCTTGATGTCTTGTTGCAAGCTCAAGTGGGAGGTATTCTTTAATGGCAACAAGATTTTCTATGCGAACATCATAAGCTAAATAAGTGATACCAAAGCTACCTTCCCCTAATACGTCAATGACTTCATATTGCTCAGCCAATACTGAGTGCATAATGAGTGCGTTTGAGCGGAGACGATGTTCGGCGGGTGAGTTCATTGATGCATTGTGACGAAATTTTAGTCAAAATACTATGTCTTAAGTGAATGTTAATTTTGAATTAATATTTGCTGAATCAGTTTATTGTACCGTATTGGCAGTTGCTTAAATATTTCGTATTGTCATATACTTGCTGCAATATATTATGATTAATTTAATAAGGAGATTGGTATGTCTGAGTCGTTTTCAACTTGGCGACCTCACCCATGGCATGGGTTAGATGCTGGTGAGAATTCACCTAATGTGGTGAATGCGTATATTGAAATCACCCCGTTTGATGTTGTGAAGTATGAAATTGATAAAGAAACGGGTTACCTTCGGGTCGACAGGCCACATCGTGCAACATCTCAACCGCCAACATTATACGGCTTTATTCCTCAAACTTACTGTGGTGAAGAGGTCGCGTTGATGTCTGAGCATGCGGACCAAGGTGATTTAGATCCGTTGGATATTTGTGTGATTAGTGAGCGCCCGATTAACCATAGTGAGGTGATTTTAAATGCAAAAGTGGTGGGTGGTCTGCACATGATTGATGGCGGTGAAGCGGATGATAAGATCATTGCTGTGCTTGAGAATGATAACTTGTGGTCTGAAATAAACGATATTGCAGAGCTGCCTGGCATTTTTGTTGAGCGGTTAACACATTATTTTGAGACCTATAAAATGATTCCAGGGCATGAGTCTACAGCCAAAATTACAGGTGTATATGACCATGAAATGGCAAAAAAAGTCATTTTAGCATCGCAGCGGGATTATCAAAATAAATTTGGTAAATAGAGCGTCTATCCATCCTTCAAAGCCGATATTAATGGTTGCAGTTGCTGTTCAAATGGTTGCCATCGATTAACAGATGAAGAATATAGAGGTTGTCTTACTTGTATTTTACTGGCCGTTTGTACGGGTTGTCGGTTTTTGTGGAAAGACAGGCATTTTTCGTCCCAATCTAGTTCGCAGTACTGTAGCAATGCTCTGATTGTTTGCTCGGGTTGGGCGACGATGTCTTCATATGGCAAGGTGTGAATGTCACAGGGTAGCGTTTGCTGCCAATGGGTCATGAGTTGTTGATAGCTTTTGTGGTAACGCCCTAGTGTGGGTAAGTCATTGCTGTAAAAATGGCTTTCTGTGAATAAAGTGAAGAAACAAGATAAGCAGTTATCGATTGCATTACGCGTGCAATGAATAATTTTAGGCTTGTTAAACAGTAAGTTGATGAGCCACAGCTGTTCAAAATTATGAGGCATTTTATCAACAATATAGATGGCTTGATCATCTATTTGTGTGAGCCCTTGTCGATATTGCTCAGCAAAATGGTTGATTTCAGCTTTAGTCAGGTTTTGTAATGCTTGTTGCGGTGTTTGATGTACCCGCATAATGTCTAAAGCAATATCCCTGATCCAACTCAGCTCTCCTGCGCCTGTGATTTTAGGGTGCCTAGCAAGTATTTGCTCTGCTAAAGTGGTGCCCGAGCGTGGCATGCCAACGATAAAAATAGGCTGTGGCGAGGAGGAGGGTGCTTCACAGGGTATTTTTTCAGCGTTAGGCATGCACCCTAATAGGTGATCTAAATTAAACTGATGTTGTTGCCAGTTAAATGATTTTTGCAGGTTGTCTTGTTGTAGATTGTTGCCTGCTAAAAAGTGCTGAAAGGCAAGCTTATGTTGCTTTTGTTTAAGGTAGATACTGCCGAGTGTAAATTCAAAGTAGAGCTTATTTTCATCACTACAATTGGGTTGCTCTAGTTGATGTTGAATGTCTTGAATGAGTGGGTCGTCTGGCAAAATAGTGCTGCAATTGCATAAATTTTGGTAACTCGCAGCGAGCCCAGGTTGTAGTGCGATTGCTTTGTGAAAGCATGCTTTGGCTTGTTGGATTTGGCCTGCATGAACGTATTGGTTGCCTAAATTATTCCATATTGTGGCTGAATCTTGGTGTTGTTTGCACACAAGTTCAAGTTGGGCTAATGCAAGCTCAGCTTGATTAAGCGCCTCATAACACAGTGCGAGTTCGTGCCGGGCTTGCCAATCACCTGGTTGGCTATCAAGGTAGGTTAGGTAACATTGTATTGCTGTATCCGTTTGCTTTAATTGGGTACAGCATTGGGCTAATCCTAAATAGCTTTCTGCAACGTGTTTGCCATCTTGGATACTTTGGTAATACTGCTGAAATGCCTCGTCTATTAGGCCAAGCTGCTGAAACCCTTGGCCTTGTTGATAGGCATTCATTGTTTGCCAAGTAAGTTTGAAATGGCTGCAAATTGTTCTAGTGTGAGGGTTTCTGCTCGGCAACTCGGGTTGATATCAATGGATTTCAAGGCGTCATCAGAGATGATGGTTTTTAAGTTGTTGTGTAGTGTTTTACGTTTTTGTACAAACGCCATTTTAACCAAATCGGCAAAAACCGCTTGGTCATCAACATCAACAATTGGGCTTAAATGAGGGGTGAGCCTGACAAAACTAGATTGTACTTTGGGCGCAGGGTGAAATGCTTCAGGCGGTATGTCAAAGAGTGAGAGTACTTGGAAAGCTTGTTGAATCATGACCGATAACTTGCCGTAAGCTTTTTCACCAGGTACAGCAACCATTCGGTCGACCACTTCTTTTTGCAGCAGAAAGTGGGCGTCTTGAATGCATTCCCGCTGTTTTAGAAAGTGAAAAATCAGTGGTGTTGAGATGTTGTATGGCAGGTTGCCAACTAAGCGTACAGGATTAGTTTTGACTAAGGCGCAAAAATCAACACTCAGTGCATCTTGGCTATAAATCTTAATGCTGTCGTTACCATAGTAACGTTTTTCTAGCATGGCGACTAAATCTCGGTCTAACTCGATGAGTTCAAGCAGGTCACACTGGCCTGCAATGTGGTCAGTAATCGCGCCTTGCCCTGGGCCAATTTCAACCCAGTGGTCTGGTTGTTGTAATTGTAATGAGTCTGCAATTTGGAATTGGTAATATTGATCTTGTAGGAAATTTTGGCCAAATCGTTTACGTGCTTTATGCGCCATTCTGATTCTCTTGTTGCAGATTATTGAGCGCTAACATCACTGCAGTTTCATAAGCCATTAACATGCTACCCATATCGACTTGGTCAGTACCGGCAATATCAAATGCAGTGCCATGGTCTACTGAGGTGCGAATAATTGGTAAGCCTAAGGTAATATTAATGGCTTCGTGAAAGCCTGAATATTTGAGTACAGGTAAACCTTGGTCATGGTACATCGCGAGCACAGCATCGGCTTTGTCTAAATATTTTGGTAAGAAAATAGTGTCAGCAGGGTAGGGGCCTTCGCACTGGATACCTTCTTGTTGTAATTTTTTCAGGGTGGGAATAATGGTCTCAATTTCTTCCATACCTAAGTGCCCGTCTTCTCCGGCATGGGGGTTTAACCCAGTGACTAAGATGTTGGGTTTTGTGCAGCCAAAGCGTGTTTTTAAATCTTGGTGAAGAATACGTATGACTTTGCTAATGCGGGCTTCGGTAATGGCTTCACTGACTTTAGATAAAGGTAAATGGGTGGTGACTAAGGCCACTCTTAAGGCTTTTGATGCAAGCATCATGACCGGGTGTGCTTGAGTTAACTCGGCTATAAATTCTGTGTGACCGGTGAAGGGAATGCCACCATCATTGATAACGCCTTTGCTCACAGGGCCAGTTAATAGAGCATCACATATCCCATTTTGGCAGGCGTTAACGGCTTGGATTAAGCTGTCGATTAAATAGGGTGCGTGTTTGGTATTGGGTTTTCCCAGTGTGGTGGCTTCAGTATTTTTGACCGGGTGAACGAGTATGCACCCCGCTTGGTGGGCAACAGGGGGTGATTCGGGTTCAAAAATGTGCCAAGAAAGATCGATATTTAAATATTCTGCTCTGGCTTTTAACGCGTTGATGTCGGCATAGGCAACCCATTGGGCTGGGCTAGATTGTTGCGCCATTTTAAGGCACAAGTCTGGGCCGACACCAGCTAAATCACCTGGTGTGATGGCTATACGTGGAATCATGAATATTAACTGTTGTTAGTGGTGAGTTCGGTCTGAACACGGGCGAGTTCAGCAATAATTTTTTCTAGTAATTCAGCAGGGTTGCTTAGTGTGTTTTCACGGCCATCGTGCTCCATTTTTTTACACAGTTTGGCTAAATCCATGGCACCTAAGTTAGCTGAGCTAGATTTAAGTGTGTGGGCAATGGCTATCGTGCTGGTGAGATCATCACCACTGATGGAGGTTTTGAGTCCATCGATTTGCTCGGCAGAGTCAACTTCATACATTTCAAGGATGTCGCTCATATCCCCATCCATGAGGTCTTTGAGCTCCTCAAATACAGCGAGGTCTAGTGTAGTCATGTTTAGCCTTTACAACAAAAAGGAAGTTTGTGAGGTGAGTATAGAGTGAGGCTTAGTATTTGTCGACTTGATATTCAACGTAGGCCTCGTCTCGCAACCGCCTTAGAAATAAGAGCTTCTCCCGTTCAAGTTTGGCTTTCTTCAGTGCGACTTTGGCTTGAGATAGACGAACTTCATCAGTACTGTCATGATCTCTACGGCCTAAGACTTGTAGTACGTGCCAGCCGAAAGGGGTTCGGAAAATATCACTGACTTCGCCATCTTTTAATGCTTTTAATTCTTTTTCAAAAGCAGGCACAAGTTCTCCAGGGCCTACCCACCCTAAGTCACCGCCTTTTGTTGAGGTGGCCTTATCATCCGAGTGGACTTGGGCTAGTGACGCAAAATCTTCCTTGCCAGTGATGATCCGCTCACGAAGTTGTTCTAACCGGGTAATGGCATCATCATCAGAGACTAAGTCATTGGTTTTAATTAAAATATGCTGTGCTTTGATTTGAGAAACGACGTGTTTGGTTTCGCCTTTGTAGTCAAGCATTTTGATGATATGAAAACCACTAGGTGCTTTGAGTACTTCGCTGACTTCATCACGTTCTAACTTGCTGGCAGCGTCTACGAATAAACTCGGCACTTGTTCAGCCGCTCTCCATCCTAAGTCACCACCTTCAAGTGCTTGAGGTGAGTTAGAGTAGGCAATGGCCAGCTCAGAAAAATCTGTGCCTTTGCGAAGCTCTGCTAATATGCCATTGGCTTTCAGTTCGAGTGTATTCAGTTCATCAGGGGATGCTGCTTCTGGGGAAGCGATGTAGATATGGGCTAGATGAAATGCTGAACGCCCACCAGAGACTGCTTGTTTGGCTAAGTATCGTTTCACTTCACGGTCTGAAACCTTCAAGCGGCTGGCTAATTGGCGATTTTGTACTTGGCGAATGGTGATTTCTTTGCGTAAATTTTCTCTGAAGGCTGCAAAGTTATAGCCGTCCCGCTCTAAAATAGTTTGGAATTTTTCGACTGAAATACCAGAGTTTTTAGCAAGCCGTTGGATATATCGGTTGATGGTGCTGTTATCGACATGAATTCCTGCACGTTCAGCAACCTCAAGTTGTAAACGGTTGAGAATAAGGCGGTCTAAAACTTGTTTTTGCAAAAGGCCTTGGGGTGGAACAGAGGCCCCTTTCTTTTGTAGATTACGGATGACTTCTCGGGTTTTTGCGTCCATCTCACTACGCATGATCACATCGTCATTGACAATGGCGATGATCTCATCGATTTCTTCGATGTCTGCAAAGCTCACTGGAGAAATCAGTGAGCAGCTTATTAGGGCGGCGAAAGAGACTGCTTTAATTAATAATCGTGTCATTTGTCTTGGAATGAATTGTAGTTAATGATCCCTTGTTGAATACGATCAGTAATTTTGTCGCCTATGCTGGCAAATCCTTTCAGTTCTAACTGGAAGAAAATGGCGGTATCTGCGTCGTGGTCACCATTGTTATCTATGTCTTCAACATCGTTTACAGAGTGCTGGACTAGTACTCGACCAACCCAACAGCAGCTTTCGTATTCAAGACCTGCAAATGATTCAATTACATGGTTGTCTCTTAATGAATACTGATTTCTACCTAGGACATGCCATTGTGGTAGGAGTTTCCATCGAAACGAAATATCTGTCTCTTCGAGAATACCACGTCGCTGGCGGTAGTCAAAGTTGATCAAATGACTTTGGTCTGGATGATAGCGTACGCGGAATTCATTTCGAGAGGTAAATTCTTCATGTGGATCAAACTGAACAGTATAGCCAGTGCTAAAGGCTCGAGTAATGTTCCATCCTAATTCTGCGATGATGGGGGATGTTGGATCTTTGTCGTCATCAAGTTGTACACCACCTAAGGTGACTTCACGATCTTCAAAGAAGATGATCTGGCCAATACTGGCAGTAACTACTTCACGGCCATTGTCGTCGTCTAGTAAGCGCGAGGTTAATGCATAAGTGACTTGATTGGCATCCCCTTGACGATCTGCACTGTTAAACCGATTGGTTCTGAACATTTGTGAGAATGAAAAATCAAATTCAGTGGTATCAAAATTTGGGAAGTCGTCTTGGTTTTCATTTGGTACATATAAGTAGAACAACCGAGGTTCTAGTGTTTGCATGTAGTCGGTGCCAAAGAAGCTGGTTTCTTTTTCGAAGAATAGGCCACTATCAACACTGAAAATGGGCAATGTTCGAGTAAAGTTGTCGTCGTTTAGTGCGCCTTTTGAATCTAAGTCGTAATAGGTATGGCGGACATCTAATCTTGGTGTGACAAACCAACCTAAGGTTGATATTGGTAAACTCAGACCAGGTTGTAGGTCAACACGGGCGCCTGATTCACGTTGGTTGCTGCTGTGATCAAAGTAGACCACTTCACTGTTTAAGTGATGGGTTAAACCAAGCTGACGGTCACCACGCTCATAGTTGTATTGTACTTGTGGTAGACGCTGAAAAGGGCGGTCGGCTTTGTTGATGGTGTCATCGACAGTTTGGAAATATTGCACACGGGCAAGGGCTGTAGAGTATTCATCTTGGTAAGATAATTCTGCAAGTCGCTGTACGCTTGAAATACTATCAAACGCGACTGAACCACCAAAATCTTCAAAGAACTCTTCATCAGACACGTAATTTAAATCAAGTCTGCCGCTTAAATTTTCTGAGAATGAGGTGCTGTGTTGCAAGCTAAATTGGCCCCGATTGGAATCGGTTAAGTCATCACCAGGAAGGAAGTCAGCATAGACTCGACCATTGTGCTCTGGCAGCAAATAACGGAATTCACCGGCAAGTTGTACACCACGTTTCGATAAAATTCTTGGGGTAATGGTTGCATCTAAGTTTGCAGCGATGTCCCAGTAGAAGGGGGCGCTTAAGTCAAAACCATTGTCATCAGAGTTACCCACAATCGGCGCTAAGAAACCCGATTTACGGCGTTCATCCAGTGGGAAACTGTAGTAAGGAGAGTAGAAAATTGGCAGCCCTAAAAAGCGTAAGGTGGCATGTCTTGCTTCACCAACGCCGGTGTCTTTGTTAAGGGTGAGTGCTTCTGCATCTAGTTGCCAATCTTGGTTGCCAGGTCTGCAAGATGTGTAATTTAGGTTGGTGAAGTGGGTAATGTCTTGGTTTTCAACTTCAACATGGCTTGCTGCGCCTCGAGCAGGAACAGAGTCGAGGGTGTAACTGACTTCGTCCATGCTGCCGGTATTGTTGTCTAAGTTGAAAAAGGCTTCTTTACCATTGGTGAACAGTAAGCCACTTTCTTTATAGGTCACATCACCAACAACAGAGACTGAATTCTCTTGGTTGTCGTAGGAGATGCGGCTACCTTGGATTCTTTGGTCAGCCCGAGTGATGGCAACGTTACCTACAAAATGGGTAATGCCATCGTTTTTGTCCATTTCAACATGGTCTGAGACGATGCCAACTTTCGCATTTGCTCTGTTCGGTTTGTTTATTGGGAGAACGTAGGGCTTGTTGTATTCTTGGGTGGAGCAATGGTTCCAGATTTTATCGTTGGCTAAAAACTCAGGGTTGATCCAGCGCATGGATTTCGGCACATTCTCGTAAGCCAAACCGTCGTCTGCTACCGCATCCGTGCTGCTTGGCTGCTCTGAGGTTAATGACTGGGGGATCGCTTTAGGGGTGGCAGGCTTAATTGGGGCTTCATACTCCCCACCATCTTGAGCACAACTCCATCCGGAACCATCAGCGCTTGGGCGACAGTCCCATGGGCTAGTTGCTGCATAAACATCAGCTGCTGCTGTTGTCAGAAGAATCCCTGTAATGATTCTTGGTAATCTTTTTTTATTGTTCGCCACGTACTACACCCCTGTTCCATTATGGTTTGGCTATTAATATGGGTGGCGCTTGTGTCAAAAAGCATGTTATTGATATGCTGATACACGAGTTAGGTCATGCCAGAAAAAGACCTTTCGCCCCTACTTTTCGAGATAAGTTTTTATGCCTACCCCATCCATTCCAAAACGGTATACGATTATTGTCATTGTTGTTCTTACGCTAATTGTAGCATTTTTGGTAAAAACTCAAGAGAAATCTGAGCTAGTCCTGCAACCAAAGCCACCGATTCAGGTCCAAGTTTTTTTAGCGATGGAGCAAGTCATTCGAGTGACAGCGCCAATTACAGGGCGTTTGCAGCCTGCGAGAGTGGCCAAGCTTAGCTTTGAATTGGCCGGTAAAATAAACACTAAAAAGATTAAACCTGGTCAGTCTGTCAAGCAAGGCGATACTCTGCTTATGCTTGATAGCTACGATGTTGATGATAACTTAGTCGATGCGAAATCTCAAATCAAATTAGAATATACCGAAATAGCGAAGGATAGGGTTCTGCTGAAACTGGCTAAGCAGCATTCTGCCTTACAGGCGGCTGAAGTTGAGCGGTTAGTTCGCCTAAAGAAAAGCGCAATGGCCTCTAGAACGTCAGTGGACGAAGCCAAGCAAAAGCTCATCTCTTTAGAAAAAGATCAGGCGTTATTACAACAAAAAAGTGATACGGCAGCTCAAAGGATCTCATTAAAGCAGTCAGCTGTGTCTCGGGCGCAACGAAATGCAGAACGAACACAATTGATCGCACCTTATGATGGTGTTGTGAATATTATTCATGCTGACGTTGGAGATTACGTCACCGCGAATACCGTCGCAGTAGAGTTAATTGATATTTCTGCATTGGATTTACGCATAGAAGTGAGCCAAATGGTCGCGAGTCAGCTCAAGGTTGGCCAACCAGTTGAGGTACACGTTTTAGGCGAGACGTTGCAGGGTTACCTTTATTCTCTACAGATGGCGGCTAAAGAAGACACTCATACTTATCCTGTGAAAATACGTATTCCAGGAGCAAAATTTTTGCCAGGTTCTGTCGCTAAAGTGGAATTGCTTCTACAAGAAAGAGAAATGTTAGTGGTGCCGCCTGGTGCTGTCCAAAGTCGTTTTGGTGATCACTTTGTCTTTACTTATGGTGATGGCAAAGTACACCGCCAGGAAGTGCAACTGGGTATTCGCCAAGGTGCTTGGCAGGAAATTGTGTTAGGCCTTAAAGCGGGCGAGCAAGTGATTTCGGGTAATTTAGAACGTTTGTCTGATAACCAAAGAGCCGTTTTGCAAACCTCAGCGATTGAGGCGCACTGATGTTTTTAATTCATTTCTCAATCAAGAATCCGCTGCTAACCAATTTATTGATGATCTTGGTGGTGATTGTCGGATATGGCACCTGGAAAGCGATGCCTCAAGAAATGTTTCCTGTGGTCGCGTTGGATAAAATTCAAGTGACAACTATTTTTGAAGGTGCCTCCCCTGAAGAAGTTGAGTTGCAGGTTACCCTGCCATTAGAAGAAGCGTTGGAAACGCTTCAAGACATTGATGCAATAACGTCAGTGAGTAATGAAGGGGTGTCGCAAGTGACCCTTAAGTTAAAATCTGAAGCTGACGTGGATGATATTTTTCGTGAAGTTGAATCGGCCATTGATCAAATTAAAGATTTTCCTGAAGAGGCTGAAGATTCTAAGGTCAGCCGATTAAAGACCCGGTTCCCTGTGATCAGTGTCAGTGTTTACGGTGATGTTGCACCCGGCATGTTGTTTGATCTTGCTGAAGAGACTAAGCGGGAGCTATTAAAATTACCTGGTGTTGGCAATGTGGGCACAGCAGGTATTCAAGATTGGGAATTATGGGTTGAGGTTGATCCTTTTTTGTTGGCTGCCTCAGGGGTTTCTTTAGATCAAATTAGTACGGCACTGAGAACGGGTTTGGCTGATTTACCGGGCGGTTCTTTAAAAGGGTTAGAAGGTGATATTCTGTTGCGAGGGCGTGGTATTGCACCAGAGCCTGAGCAGGTTAAAGCACTCGTCATAAAAACCAACGCGAAAGGTGGTCGGTTACGTATAGGTAGCCTTGCTACTGTGTCTTTAAAGTTAGAAGAGGCGACAACGATTGGCCGCTATAACGGGGGGCGCGCAGTTAACCTAACGGTCTCAAAAACAGCGGATGCATCTTCAATTGTGGTGGCCGAAAAAGTACAGGCATTTATTGCCGAGTTACAGCCAACCTTGCCTGGTGATGTCAATGTTGGGATGCACAGTGATTTATCTGAGTACGTCAAAGTTCGTTTAAATACAGTGAAGTCATCGGGCATTATTGGCCTTATTTTTGTCTTGTTATCATTGTATGTATTTTTAAACTTTAGGGTGGCGGCGATTACCGCGTTAGGCATCCCTGTTTCTATTTTATTTGCCATTATTGTTCTGCATCATTTGGGTTACTCCATTAATATGGTGTCGCTCTTTGCCTTCTTGTTGTGCCTTGGTTTGATTGTTGATGACTCCATTATTGTGACGGAGAACATCTATCGACATATCGAAAATGGGCTGTCTCCCACAGAGGCAGCTGAGCGAGGCGCAAAAGAGGTGTTTTGGCCAGTGGTGGCCTCTACCGCGACGAGTATCGCTGCTTTTGCCCCCATGTTTGCCATTACCGGGACCATGGGCGCATTTATTGTCGTCATTCCTGTGGTTGTGAGTGCCGCATTAATCGGCTCATATTTTGAGGCTTTTGCCGTGCTACCGTCACATGCAGCAGAGATGATGCGTTTAAGTAAAAAGCCTAAACACCGACGTTGGAAGACGTTGTTAGAAGGTTATTTGCAAAGTTTGCGTTGGTCTTTGGTTAATCGATATTTTGTCACCATTTTGAGTATTGGTGTATTGATCGTGACCTTAGTGTATGCCCAAACACGATTACCGTTTTTGTTGTTTGGCAAAGTGGAAATTGGCCAGTTTTTTCTTAACGTTGAAGCCCCTAATACCTTTAGCTTGAATGATACACAGAAGTTGGGAATCGAGCTGGAAAATGCGGTGAGTGAGGTCTTGGACGGGGATACTGAGCTGAAGTCATTGTTAACCAACGTGGGGGTGACTTTTGTCGATTTTCATCGGTTTAAAGTCGGTAGCAATTATGTACAACTGATTGTCGATTTAAAGAAACGGAAGCCAGAAGGTTTTATTGAAAATTATGTGTCGCCGGTTGTGTCACTGAATTTTGATGAGCCAGGGAAGCGAGATCGAACCACGCTTGAAGTCATGAATGCGATCCGTGATCGCTTTGCCCAAATCCCCAACATTCAACGTTTGACCATCTTACGGCCACAAGGTGGGCCTGCGGGTTCCGATATTGAAATTGGTATTTTGGGTACAGATGCAACCGTGTTACGAGAATATGCGATTGAGCTGGCTGAGGTCATTCGGCAAATACCAGGGACACAAGATATTCAACAGGATATGGACCCGGGTAAATTGGAGTACCAATATCAGATTAATGCTTTAGGTGAATCGCTGGGCATTACGCAAACAGATATCGCCCAAGTGATTCGCAGTGGTTTCTTAGGTAACGAAGTGTTGCAGGTGAATTATGCGGATCAGCGAATTCCGGTACGTTTGATTTTTGACGAAAAAATCCGTCATCAATCTGGCCGTTTTAAGCAAATCCCCATCACTTTAAACGATGGACGCGTTGTTTATTTGGGTGATGTGGCCGATATTGAGCTAACGCGTGGTTACAGTGCCATTAATCACCGGGATGGGATTCGTTTGGCCACCATCACAGCGAGCGTGGATGATCAGTCCACCACGTCCAATGAGGTCATTAAGCAATTTCAGCAGTTGATGGGAGATTATAAAGCAAGCCACCCTGGTTACGAGCTGTTGTATCTTGGTGAGAAGAAAGAGTCTGCTGAGTCTATTAGTGGCATGTTGAATGCGCTGCTGATTGCGATTGTGGTGATCTTTTTTATTCTAAGCGCCTTGTTTAAATCACTGTTAGACCCTTTTGTGGTGATGTTTGCGATTCCGTTTGGTTTTATTGGCGTGGTTATTGGTCATGCGATTTTAGGGCTGAATTTACAGTTTTTGTCCTTGATTGGTTTTTTGGCATTAACGGGTGTCGTGGTGAATGACTCTTTGATTTTGGTTGAGTTTGCTAAGCGGGAACGCGCCAATGGTGTGGATCGGTTGGAGGCGATGATCTTAGCCGGTAAAATGCGGATTAGGCCAATCATGTTGACCAGTATTACGACCTTTTTAGGGGTCTCGCCATTAATCTTTTTCTCGACTGGGCAAACGGCATTTTTAGCACCGATGGCAGTGAGCTTAGGGTTTGGGTTATTATTTGCGACGTTATTGATTTTATTGGTTTTGCCTTGTTTGTATTTGATTGTTGATGATATCCGAGAGACTTTTTGGCAGTGATACGGTTGCTAGCTAAAATCACTCTGGTTGATGAACAACACCAAAGTATGACAACACCCAGCGGTAAGGTTGAGTCAGTTACTGCATAGTTTCTATGTGTGCTGATTGTTTGCAACTCATGCTATATTCCCTTTTTTGGCTAATTAATGAATAAAGGTTTTTTCGTGGACGAGCGACTAGAGCAATTGACCCAATGGGTGAAGACAGTTTCGGGGCAACCTGAGTTTGATATTAGACCTGCTTCTGGTGATGCCAGTTTTCGGCGTTATTTTCGGGTAACCTACCCTGATAACAACACGCAAATTGCGATGGACTCGCCACCAGAAAAAGAGAAAAACCCTGAATTTGTGAAGATCGCAGAACTGTTTCAACAGGCAGGCTTACATGTGCCCAAAATTCTGGATCGGGATATGGACAGGGGTTTCTTGTTGTTATCAGATTTAGGCAATCGTCAGTATTTGCCTGAATTAACGGAGTTAACCGTAGAGCGACTGTATGGTGATGCCATGGGGGCTTTGGCCAGTTTTCAAGTGTGTATTCATGAGGCAGATATTCCGGCTTATGACCATGCTTTGCTGGCCGATGAAATGCATTTATTTCGGGATTGGTACTTAAAGAAAGAGAAAGGGCTTGAGCTGGCAGAACAGCAAGCTGTCACGCTTGCAGATGGCTTTGAACAATTGGCGCAGATGGCATTGGCTCAGCCGAGTGTCTGTGTTCACCGTGATTATCATTCTCGGAACTTAATGATTTGTGACCTGCAAACCCCTGGCATTCTAGATTTTCAAGATGCCGTTCAAGGGCCTGTGACGTATGACCTAGTCTCTTTATTAAAAGACTGTTACATCAGCTGGCCACAGAAAAATATTTTAGACTGGGTAAAGGGCTATCACGAACTTGCCATTCAGTCTGGCATTATTGTTAAGGAAACTGAGCTTGAAACCTTTATTGAATGGTTTGAATGGATGGGGGTTCAGCGACACCTAAAAGCCATTGGTATTTTCTCCAGGCTTAAACACCGAGATGAGAAGCCGGGTTACATGAACGACATCCCTCGTACCATGGTATATGTGTTAGATGTATGTTCACGTTATGACGCGTTACAGCCATTTCATGCATTATTAATTGAGCTGGGTTGCGAATAGATGCGGGCAATGATTTTGGCAGCAGGTTTTGGCAAGCGAATGCGGCCATTAACGGATCACACCCCCAAGCCATTATTAAAAGCAGGTGGCAAGGCGTTAATAGAGCATCATATTCTTAATTTAAAAGCGGCAGGATTTAATCAGATAGTGATTAACCACGCTTATTTAGGTGAGCAGATTGAAGCGTACTTGGGTCATGGGGAAAAATACGGTGTGCAGATTGAATATTCTGCCGAAACGGAACCGCTTGAAACCGGTGGTGGCATCTATAAGGCGTTACCTCAATTAGGAGAGGGGCCTTTTTTAGTGGTGAATGGGGATATTTGGACGGAGTATGATTTTAATCGTATCCCTAAAAACCTCACAGGTTTGATCCATTTGGTTTTGATTCCGAACCCTGCACATAACCCCGGTGGGGATTTTGACTTAAAAGATGATCAAGTGAGCGCTGAAGGGGATAACAAACTGACCTTTAGTGGTATTGGCGTGTATGATCCTGCCGTGTTTGCTGACAGTGTGGCAGGGCGATTCCCGTTAGCGCCTTTGCTCAGAGAATTTATGGCAATAAAACAGGTGACAGGGGAGTGTTACTCAGGTCAATGGATGGATATCGGTACACCAGAGCGGTTACAGCAACTAGATGAGCTGCTTAACCGTGCTTAATGGTGTCTGTTAGCGAATAAAGTTGTTATATAGCATGATGCTAGTAATACCCATGGCGCTGATGACAAATAAAAACCCGAGTACTCGATCTACACCTATAAACGTGTTGAAAATACCAATCAGGGTTTTGTCTGTTCTAAGGCATGGATACTTTATCCATAAGCTTCTTAAAAAATAATAAACGAATGTTGATATCAGTACAAAAATCAAATAATTCATCGGGTATTTCCTTTCTCCTTATGACGGGTTACGTCAGTCTTTAGTTGCTCAATATTCTCCTTTTTAATCAGTCGCTTTACCACGTGAGTAAGATCACAAACACACGTAGACGGTGTTCTTTGTTTCAACCCTTGAAATGAGTACGAAAAGGAGGGTATTTTACAAGGCAAGCATCATAAAAAGGATAACAACTATGGGCGAAGAGATTGCTCAAAGCCAATTCACAGCAGAAGATGAGGCAAGATTTAAAGCCTATCTCAAGCAGGAAACGCAGCTGCTTAAAACTTGGACAGAGCAAGGCGAGTTTGCCAATGACCCTTTACGAATTGGTTTTGAGTTAGAAGCTTGGTTAGTGGATGACACTGGCCGTCCGGCTGCAAAAAACAGTGAATTTTTACAAGGTCTAAATGATGACCAAGTGGTGCCAGAGCTTGCCCAGTTTAATGTTGAAATTAATGGCGATCCCCGCTGGTTAACTGAAGACTGTTTTTCAGCATTGGCGGATGAGTTGCAGCAACGTTGGAATCGCTGCACAGCACAAGCTGAAAGCATGGGTTTAGAAATGGCGATGGTTGGTATTTTACCAACAGTAACCAATGCAGATTTAACCTTAAAGCAAATATCGGGGCAACAACGGTATATCGCGTTGAACAATCAAGTGCTGGCAATGCGAGGTAATCAACCATTTCAATTTGATATTAAAGGGGATGAACACCTTGTGTTAAACAAACACAATGTCATGTTGGAGGCGACGGCAACATCGTTTCAAATTCATTTACAGGTTGGGCTGGAAAAAGCCGCGCAATATTATAATTTGTCTAAAATTATCTCTGGCCCATTAGTCGGTGTGGCAGCGAATTCACCCTACTTAATGGGTAAATCCTTATGGGCAGAATCCCGCATTCCTGTGTTTGAACAAAGCATTGATGTTGGCTCAACGCCTTATGGTCGGCGAGTGACGTTTGGTAACCGTTATGTACACGATTCCTTAGTTGAATGTTTTGAAGCCAATGAGGCCTTTTACCCCATTATGTTGCCGCATATCATGCCTGAAAAAAAATCCACCTTGGCGCATTTACGGTTACATAATGGCACTGTTTGGCGTTGGAATAGGCCGTTAATTGGCTTTTCAGGAAGTGGTCAGCCACATTTTAGAATAGAGAACAGAGTGGTGCCAGCAGGCCCAACAGTCACAGACTCAGTTGCAAATGCGGCATTTTATTATGGTTTGATCGTAGGCTTGCCTGCAGAACTTGTTGAACAGATTCCGTTTGAGACAGCAAAGCGCAATTTTTATGACTGTGCCAAAAATGGCTTGAGCACAACACTTGTTTGGCAAGAGCGATCTATTTCCTTGTCTGAGCTGGTTACGGATGTTTTATTGCCTTATGCCCAACAAGGGTTAAATCAATTAGGCGTGAGAGAGGCGGATAGCACACTATACTTAAATGTTATAAAGCAGCGAATAGAGCAGCAACAAAATGGTGCGACTTGGCAGCGGCAGTTTATGCAGCAACACGGGGCAACCATGCAGCAATTAACAGAGTGTTATATCCACCATCAGCAAACAGGGCAGCCTGTACATACTTGGGGAACTACATGCTAAGAACGGTTAACGCCATACCGGAAGGTTTTTTAGATGCCAGGGCAAGTGAGTTGTTTGGGTTATTGGGTGGGCCAACGTTAATTAACCTTTCAGGGTTAAAGCGAGAGCCTATGTTTGTATCTGTGCTGCAGCATGGTAATGAAGACTCAGGTCTACTTGCAATACAACAATTATTGAAAAACTTTCAAGGCAAAATTTTACCCAGAGACTTGGTGATTTTTGTTGGTAATGTCGAAGCGGCTGAAGCCAATTTAAGAAGGTTAGAAGATCAGCCTGATTATAATCGGGTATGGCCTGATTGTACTGAGCAAAATGATTTAACACGGATGATGCAAGATATTTATGATGAGATGAAAGTTCGAAACGTGTTTTTAAGCGTGGACATTCATAACAACACTGGATACAACCCGCATTATGCATGTGTGAATAAAATTGACCCTAAATTCTTTTACCTTGCCTCTAAGTTTAGTGAAATTTGCGTCTACTTTACGGAGCCTACATGTGTTCAGTCTGTTGCATTTTCACAGCTATGTCCGGCAGTCACTCTAGAGTGTGGTAAAGCAGGAGATGCTGAAGGGGTTGATCGTGCATTGTCATTTTTACATGACTGTATGTTGTTAGAGGATTGGTCTGATCATTCGAATATTGGCAAAATTGATGTTTTTCATACTGTGGCGGTCGTTAAAGTGCCAGAGGAAGTCAGTTTTGGTTTTCAACACCCACAGGCTGAAATTGACTTCATTGCCGATCTTGATCATCTGAATTTTCGAGATTTAAAAAAAGGTACTCTCCTAGCGTCTATTCGAGGAGATGAGCCAGTACCTGTTATCGTGACAGAGGTCGAAAGTGACGCGGTTGTCACCCGTAAATATTTTACCTGTGAGAATCATCAATTAAAGCTCAATAAACCGATGATTTTGGCAATGCTAACCTTGGATAGTACAGTGATTCGTCAAGACTGTTTATGCTATATTATGGAGCATTACCCCATCCCAGATTTTTGGTGATTTACCGTTATAACCAACAGGCGCGTAACTGGCGACAGTTTGTTCGATGCTGGCATTTTGCTTTAGTGCATGTGTAGCGAGTGTCAGTTTGAAAGCAGATCGGTTTTTGAGTGTGCTCTGACGTTGTGTGTTCATTCGCGCAGGTTTTTGTTGTTGCATGATTGTGTTGCAGAGAAAGAGACATGGCAGTACTCCTGGACAGTCGTGTTAGCTCTTCTTGCTAATGAAAGTTTGTTAGATTTCGAGCCTTACACATTACATGAATAAAAATGACAAATGTTTGATTCAAATCAAGTATCTGCACCATACATTACTAAAATGACAATATTATGAATTATTTGGCACATTTGTATTTATCCCCGCCAGGGTTACAGCAGTTGGGTAATTTTTTAGGGGATTTCATCAAACAACAACATGCCATTGAGTACCCTGAAGCGCTTCAATATGGCCTATTTTGTCATCAGAAAATAGATGGGTTTACTGATAAACATATCACCGTAATGGCAAGTAAAAGAAGAATGTCACCAGCAAATCGGCGTTATGCGCCTGTCCACATTGATATTTTCTACGATCATTTTTTAGCCGTTAATTGGTCAACATTCACTGGCATGCCTTTGCAACAGTTTGTCGATAATGTGTACGCACTATTTCGTCAACATGCAGCACTGTTGCCAGAAGACATTAACACCAGGCTAGATGCGATGATTGAATATAATTGGTTAATGGCATATGAAAAAGCAGAGGGTATTGAAGCGGCCATTAGCCGTATTGCTGAAAGAGCAAAAGGGCGTATAGATGTTGATTATGTGATGCATGATTTTCACACACAATATGCAGCGTTAGAGCAAGATTTTTTATGCTTTTTCCCTCAATTGATAGGCTTTGTTGATGCACTGGTTGAAACGCGTTAGTTTAAGACTTAAATAATAAATGAGTATCCGATTTTATGCTGAGTACGAGTCAAGTTAATAGCGCCTTAGCCCTTCGTTATCTTAAAGTCAGTGCTCTTCTAGCCTTATCATTTGCCGCATTTTTTATCTTTTTTGAAGCATGGTGGTGCTTAGTCGGGCCTGTGATGCACAGCATTTTGAGTGCGATCGGTTTTTGGACTTACCGTTATAACAACCCTCGAGCGGCCTTATTGCTTTTGATTCTTTCAATATGGCTAGCACCTGTTTGGTGTGTGTTTTTTAGTGGAGGGTTGCAGTCACCGTTATTGATCTGGCTCATTCTTGGTCCATTAATCACGATTTTTTTGCTGGATAAGTGGATGGCCATTTTGTTAGCTGCTTGCTCCGTTTCCCTGATTGGATTGTTAGGTCTATTTCAATGGCAGGTGGTTTTTCCAAACGAGTTTATGGATGAGTCTGCTCAGCAATGGCTTGCGATGATCTCTGGCACAAGTGCGGTTGCATTGGCCACGTACTTTGGTTTTGAAGTATCAACACGGTATAGGCAAACGTTAAAAGAGGCAGAAGAATTTAAAGTAACACTGGACCAAATGGCTGATGGTGTTTTTATGTTTGAGACTGATTCATTACAGTTTTGTTATGTGAATGAAGCGGCGATTGAACAGCTAGGTTACTCTCGTGATGAGTTATACTCAATGACACCTGTGGATATTAAACCGGCCATGGATCGTGCGTATTTTGAGGAAATGATTGAGCCTCTGGGTGAGGATGGCGTGACACATCTCGCTTTTGAAACAGTGCACCGACATAAAAATGGGCACGACATTCCGGTCGAAATTTTACTTCAACACTATGTTCTAAAGGATGACTCTACCCGCTTTATTGCAACCGCTAGAGACATATCGGCACGTAATAGACACAACAAAGCATTAGAAATGTTATCAGTGGCCTCGGGTGATAATGCACTTGATAGTATTGCGACAGCAGTATGCATTGGCTTAGATGTTCGGTGGGCGGGAGTAGGTCGTTTAATTGGTGATAATTTAGTTCAAGTTGAGAGTTTTTGTCAGGACGGAAAGTTGGAGGCGAATTTTCAGTATTCATTGATCAATTCGCCGTGTGAAATTGTAAGGGATAAATGTAGTACGACAATCATTCATAGCGCGGTTTCACAGATATTCTTAAAAGATGAGCTCATTGTTGAGATGGGGGCTGAAAGTTATTGTGGAGAACCTTTATATGATGAAGGTGGTAATATAAGTGGCATTTTGTGGGGACTGCATGATGAGGAGAAATCCGGGCAGGAAATGATAGAAACCCTCACTTTATTTAAGCTTGCGGCAAAGCGTGCCAGCCTTGAACTTTCTAAGCGACTATCAGAACACTCTTTAGCCATAAAACATCAATTTAATCAGGCGTTACTCAATGGGGCATCAGTTGGGATTGTTTCAATGAATACATCCGGGGTTGTAACGACGTTTAATCCACAAGCTGAAAAAATCTTAGGCTATGATGCCAGTGAAATAATAGACAAGCAGTCGCCTGCGTTATGGCATGACCCTAAAGACGTAGAAGCACAAGCAAAAGCGCTTTCGGAAAAAATAGGACGCAAGATAGAGCCCGGTACAGAGACATTTACCTATTATCCCAATCAGGGTGTTATTGAAGAGTATAATGTTGATTTTATCACTAAATCGGGTGCTCGTGTGCCAGTCAATTTGTCAGTTTCAGCCATCAAAAGTGCCGATGATCATATTACGGGTTACATTGGTATGTTTTCCGATGTGACTGACAAAAAGAATATGATTGCTGAGCTAATTGAAGCAAAAGAAGTGGCTGAATCTGCAAACAAGGCAAAGAGTGGCTTTTTAGCGAACATGAGCCATGAAATTCGCACACCAATGAATGGGGTCATTGGTTTAACCGATGTGGTGTTAACAACCGAGTTAAAAGATGACCAAAGAGCGTATTTAGAGAGTGTTCAAACATCGGCTAAATCATTGATGGTGATCCTCAATGAGATACTTGATTTTTCTAAAATCGAAGCTGGTCGGATGACCATTGAAGCAACCCCATTTGAAATAAAATCCATCATAGAAGCAACTCAAGAGCTGTATTTTGCAACCGGACAAAGCAAAGGTGTGGCGTTTGTTGCATCCATTGATGATAATGTACCGCCATTTTTAGTCGGTGATCCGACTCGTTTGGGCCAAGTATTAAATAATTTGGTTGGTAATGCCTTAAAATTCACTCAAGAAGGTGAAGTTTCAGTGCAAATACAGCTTGATTATCGGGCTATCGACGAAGCAATAGTGCGATTTGTAGTGACAGATACTGGCATCGGCATCTCCGCAGAGCAGCAAAAACACTTGTTTGATCCCTTTTCTCAAGCAGATAACTCAACCACTCGTCGATATGGTGGTACGGGCTTAGGGTTGACTATTTGTCAGCAGTTGGTGAATTTGATGGGCGGTGAAATAGGGATAGAAAGCACCCTTGGAGAAGGTAGCCAGTTTCACTACAGTGTCTTATTACCGATAGTGACTGAGCTTGAGGTAGAAGACGACGTTTCCAAACAATTTAGAATGGCGCAAGAAGCGAAACTATCGGGTGTTCATGTCTTAGTCGCTGAAGATAACACGACGAACCAAACATTAATAAAAGCCATACTGCAAAAATTAAATATGACATTTGATGTTGTCAGTGATGGACAGCAAGCTGTTGATAAAATCAAAGCGGATAAAAACACTTACCAGGTTATTCTGATGGATGTACACATGCCCGTCATGAATGGTCTAGATGCGGCGTGTGCGATTACTGAAATGTCTTCTGTGCCGATTATTGCCTTGTCTGCAGCCACCTTAGCCCATGAGCGGCAAGCATGTCTCGACGTGGGCATGGTGGATTTTGTCAGCAAGCCATTAGCGAGAAATGTGCTGGTGGATATCCTGGTTAAATGGGCTAAAAGTCAATCCTGCTAGGTAGGTCACTCAGTTTCAGTATCACTACTTATAATAACAGGCCTAAGGTGTCTCTATTGGGGTGCCAATAATCAATGTGAGCACATTGTCAACATTTCATGTTATACTCCCGCGCTTATCAAATTATCTACTAAAGGCAAAGCGGTTATGTTGATTGAAGCCAAAAAAATTGTGGCACTAAATTATGTATTAAAAGATGACGAAGGGACAATCATTGACCAAGTAGATGATGCAAGCTTTCTCTATTTACATGGTGCAGACAATATCGTTCCTGGGCTTGAAAATGCATTAACAGGCAAAACATCGGGCGACGAATTTTCTATCAGCATCGAACCAGAAGAAGGTTACGGTCATATCGATGAAGAGAAAGTGCAAGATGTGCCTCGTAATATGTTCCCAGAAGATGCTGAAATTGAAGTTGGCATGCAGTTTTATGCAGAAGGCCCTAATAAAGAAACCATACTGTTGACTGTTGCAAAAATTGAAGGTGACACGATCACGGTAGACGGCAACCCACCACTGGCTGGTGTGCAATTAAATTTTGATGTGAAAGTTGCTGACGTTCGAGATGCAACCGAAGATGAGCTCGCACATGGCCATCCTCATAATGGTGAATGCGAGCATTAAAAAATTCTAGTCTCTGGTGCTATGCAATGTGCTGGAGAACGACTATTATCCACCTTTGATGATGGCTTTTTGCTAAAGTCTAATGGTTCCTATTGCATTGACAGATTCAATATTCATTCGTTTTTAAAGAGTTAATACTATGAAAGATTTATCCCTATATCGTAACATTGGTATCTTTGCACACGTCGATGCAGGTAAAACGACGACGACAGAGCGTATTCTAAAATTAACCGGTAAAATTCATAAAATTGGTGAAGTACATGATGGCGCAGCCACCACCGATTTCATGGACCAAGAGCAAGAGCGTGGTATTACCATTCAGTCTGCTGCAACCAGCTGTGAGTGGGATGGTCATCGAATGAACATCATCGATACCCCGGGTCACGTTGATTTTACTATTGAAGTCTATCGTTCTCTGAAAGTATTAGATGGCGGCGTTGGTGTATTTTGTGGATCTGGTGGTGTTGAGCCTCAGTCTGAAACCAACTGGCGTTATGCGAATGAATCTGAAGTAGCTCGTATTATCCTTGTGAATAAAATGGATCGTATGGGTGCTGACTTCTACCGTGTTGTAGACCAAGTGAAAAATGTCTTGGGTGCAAATGCAATGCCGATGACATTACCAATTGGTATTGAAGATGATTTTGTTGGTGTGGTTGATTTATTAAGCCGTAAAGCTTGGACCTGGGATGATACGGGTGATCCAACTAAGTACGAAATCACTGAGCCACCAGCCGATATGCTTGACGACGTTGAAATGTACCGTACCGAAATGATCGAAATGGCATTAGAGCAAGACGATGATGCGATGGAGAAATATCTCGAAGGTGAAGAGCCTAGCATTGAAACCATCAAAGCTTGTATCCGTAAAGGCACAACCAATCTAGATTTCTTCCCAACTTACTGTGGTTCAGCGTTTAAAAACAAAGGTATCCAATTAGTATTGAATGCGGTTGTTGATTATTTACCTTGCCCAACCGAAGTTAAGCCTCAGCCTGAAGTTGATCTTGAGGGTGAAGAGACAGGTGAATTTGCGATTGTAGATCCTGAGAAGCCATTACGTGCGTTAGCATTCAAAATTATGGATGACCGCTTTGGCGCATTGACCTTTATTCGTATTTACTCAGGTAAATTAGAGAAGGGCACGACTGTTCTAAATACCTTCACCGGTAAAACTGAGCGAATTGGTCGAATCGTTGAAATGCATGCTGAAGAGCGTATTGAATTAGAATCTGCTCAAGCGGGTGACATTGTCGCGGTTGTTGGTATGAAGAACGTACAAACAGGCCATACATTGTGTGATGTTAAGAACCCTGCGACATTAGAGCCGATGGTTTTCCCAGATCCAGTTATCTCAATCGCTGTATCTCCTAAGGATAAAGCGGCTTCTGAGAAAATGGGTATTGCGATCAACAAGATGATCCAAGAAGATCCATCATTCCGTGTTGAAACAGATGAAGACAGTGGCGAGACCATCCTTAAAGGCATGGGCGAATTACACTTAGACATTAAAGTCGACATTCTTAAAAGAACACACGGCGTAGACGTGATTGTTGGTAAACCTCAAGTGGCTTATCGTGAAACCATTACTAAGCCAATTGAAGATAGCTACACTCATAAGAAACAATCAGGTGGTTCTGGTCAATTTGGTAAAATTGATTACATCATTGAGCCAAATGAAGTCGGTGAAGGTTATGCCTTTGATTCAAAAGTAACGGGTGGTAACGTACCTCGTGAATTTTGGCCAGCAGTGGATAAGGGCTTTAAATGGAGCATGGATAAAGGTGTATTAGCCGGTTTCCCATGTGTTGATGTTAAAGTGACATTAATGGACGGTGGCTTCCACGCGGTTGACTCCTCAGCGGTTGCCTTTGAGATTGCAGCAAAAGCGGCTTATCGTCAGTCTATGCCTAAAGCGGGTCCTCAGTTAATGGAGCCTGTGATGAAGGTTGATGTCTATACACCTGAAGATCACGTGGGTGATGTGATTGGTGATTTAAACCGTCGTCGTGGCATGATTAAGTCTCAAGAAGCAGGTGTTACTGGCGTTCGGATTAAAGCGGATGTGCCTTTAAGTGAAATGTTTGGTTACATTGGTGACTTGCGTACCATGACTTCTGGTCGTGGTCAGTTCTCAATGGAATTCTCACATTACGCACCATGTCCTGCGAATGTTGCTGAAGACGTGATTAAAGAAGTTCGGGAGCGTGAAGCTGCTGCCGCTAAGTAGTTTTTAGCGAATAAAAAAAGGGGTTAAGACGGAAGTCTTAGCCCCTTTTTTTGTTGCTGAACTTTGCCTTATGGTTTTATCATTTTTTTAGGCTGAAACTCTGCAACACGTTGTTTGAATTGCTGTAGTACAGGCTTGGAATGAAGTGACTTGTACCTTAATGCGATATAAAGTTTCATGATTTCAGACACAGAGATATCAAGCTCAGGGTATCTCTGAATGATGCGTTGTTGATAATCACTAGGGCCTTCATTAGCCTGTTTGGAGAGGTTGATTACAGCCATTTTTGCACAAAATTGTTGGTAAATACGTAAACTTGGTGCAATTTCGGCGACTTTACGGTCACAGCGATTCAATAAGCGATAAAACATAAAGGCGAAAACGAGTCCGACGCCCGCAAATAAATACCAGAGTAAATCTTTCCAGTGGTTAATATTGATTCCAAACCGGCTTAAAAAATCTTTCTGTAATTCCGAGTCATAGCTAATAAACCAATCATTCCATGCATGATTGATCGCATCTAGGCCGTAGCCCATTTGTTTGAGCATGTCGGCGAGCGCACCAAGCTCTCCTGCGGTAAATAAAATTTCGCCTGTGTCTGAAATGTCTTCAAAATTGATGGCTTGTTCAATACGTTCAGGCGCTACAGCGGCTGTTGGGTCAACTCTTGTCCAGCCGGATTCTGGCAGCCACACTTCACTCCATGCATGGGCATCTGATTGACGAACGATGAGGTAACCGCCTAACTCGTTAAAATCACCGCCTTGATAACCAGTAACCACCCGAGCAGGGATACCTGCTGCACGCATTAATAAAGTAAACGCCGAACTATAGTGCTCACAAAAGCCTTTTTTACTGTCGAACAAGAATTGTTCAGTGGCGTCTCCTGTTAGCCGGGGAGGTGTTAAGGTGTAGATGAAATTCTCTTGGTTGAAATGTTTAAGCACTTTATCAACATAATCACGGCTATTTTTAGATGTTCGCCACCATTTTTTGGCCAATAGCCGCACTTTAGGGCTAAAGTTATGCGGCAATTGCAGGGATTGTTGGTATTCAATTCGAGAGATATTACCCGTGTGGTAGGTTAAATATGAGGTGGCCTCATATTGTAATAGCTCATTCACCGGGTTCCGACTACGCAGCGTATAATCTGCGTGAGCATCTCCAACAGCAGGGTTAATTGCAGGTAAATCTAAACCGACCAGCCAACGGCCTTTGTGCGGTTCTAATTGCACTTTGTAGTAACTAGGGTCAGCCAATCTTCGACGAGGATTGCTGCGTAAAGATTGAATCCGTTGTTGGTTTGGTCGCCAAGTTTTACCATCGTAATGGGATAGAATTATGGCCCGCCAATAGCGTTGCTCAGATTCTGGAATCTCTCCTCGGAACGTGACCCGAAAGGCAGGGTCCGTATTTTGCATTAAATTACTGATTTGCCCAGGTGACATTTCTTCACTTAAACCCGTTTTGCCTGAACTGCCACCCGGGATTGCCCACAAAGCACTCACCCGGGGGAAAAACACAAACAAAACGATGGTTAGCGGCAATGCTTGCAACAGCAAAATGGAGGAGAGCTTCAGTTGTTGTTTAACGGTTGGAGATTGCGCTTGCGCTGAAAGTTCTATCATACAGGCGAGCAAGGCCAATAAGGCGGCAAACAAATAAATGGCGAGGATGATTTCTTGGTTATACAGAAAATTGGTGATGACGATAAATAAGCCTAGAAATATGACCATGTAACTGTCGCGTTTACTGCGACTTTCCATGATCTTCAGGCCAGACATCACAATCAGTAGTGACACGCCCACATCTTGGCCAAATAAGGTGCCAAAAAAAACAATATGTAGGCCAACTAAGCCCAGCGTGACCAAAATTAATAACAATCGGCCCGGTAATAAATCAGGCTTTTGGTGGCCATAAATGCGCCATAATGATAAGCCAACAAAAACGCCTGTAGACCATATAGGAACATGGGTCAGGTGGGGTAGAATCACCATACTCATCGATAAGCAGATAAATATCAGTGTTTTTCGTTTGATTAATGGGTCATTCACGAGAATCACCTGTGCGGTGAACGTTGAATAGAGCGAGTGCTTTTAAGCACTGATGTTTATGATATGAGCCGTGCCCTGTCTGAATTTTCATTTGTGGTAATTGCAAACCATAACTGACTTGCTGCCGCTCGGCCTCTAACACCCAGTAGGTTATTTTAGCCAGTTTGTCTTCAGGGTTAACATCGTCCATTTGGGACCAGTCAAACCACAAATGTGGGTTGAGTTGCTGGCCAAATTGCTTAGCCATTAACGGCTGTCCTTTAGCGAACGATTTCCAGTCTAAATGGCGAGGCGGGTCACTTGGTGTGGCTTTGCGAAAGCCTAAAAAATCATCACATCCGGGTTGCGTTGCCATGCCTTTGCCTTCGGCTTGGTGGGTTGGAAGGGGTGGCGCCTCAGTACTGGGTCTTGGGTACACGAGGCAGTCAATGTCCAAGCTAATCCAAGTCCATGCGCCAAATAACCCTAATGGGTAGCTACTCGTGATTTTGAGTGCAGGTAAGGTTAAATGGCCTCGCTGATGGGTCTGCACTGGCAATGTCATTGTCAGTGTTTGAAATCCTTGAATATGGATAATATTTGATACAGGTCGCTGTTTCGGGGTGAACATAACTTCAAAGCGATCTAACGGTTTGGGGTTGTAAAGTGTGAGTACAAACCGGGCTTGTTCACCGGCAAAAACAGGCGCGCATTTACCACCGGTAATCTCTAACGCATATAAATTTCGATACACATAAATAATGCTGAGTAAGCTGAGGCTAACGAGCATGAAGGTGAGCAAGTAAGCTAAATTGTTGTTGTAGTTAATACTGCCAAAGAGCATAAACAAGAGTAACAAGACAAATGCGTACCCTTGCTTGGTTGGCAAGATGTAGATTTTTCGGTGAGAGAGGGTGGTGCCGTGTTCAGCCATTTAAGGAACAGCGACTTCAGACAATAAAAATTGGGGTAAATTTTCAATATTAGACGCGTGTCCTGCTGAAGAGGCAAATAAGCGGTGCCGAGTCACGGCGGGTAATACCGATTGCACATCTTCTGGTAGCACTTCTTTTCGGCCATGAATGAATGCCCACGATTTTGCGGCTCTTAAGAGTGCTAAGCCACTTCTGGGGGACAGGCCAAATAAAAATTCGGGTTGGTTACGGGTAAAGTGTATGAGGTTTTGTACATAATCTAGTAATGCATCAGAGGCATGAATTTGCCCTACCTGTGCTTGTAGCTGTAATAACTCATCATGTGTGACTGCAGGCTCTACGCTTTTTAACAAATGCCTGCGATCTTCGCCTTTGAGTAATGCTCGCTCGGCATTACTGTCTGGGTAGCCCATGTACAAGCACATTAAGAATCGCTCTAACTGCGACTCTGGTAACGGGAAGGTGCCGATTTGATCTGTCGGGTTTTGGGTGGCAATCACAAAAAATGGATCAGGTAGTGCACGGGTTTCACCATCGAGTGTGACTTGTCCTTCTTCCATTGCTTCTAATAGCGCACTCTGTGCTTTAGGCGTTGCTCGGTTAACTTCGTCGGCTAACACAATATTGGAGAAAATCGGCCCAGGGTGGAACTCAAATTTGTGGGCATTTTGGTTAAAAATGGACACACCTAAAATATCTGCAGGTAACATATCACTGGTGAATTGAACCCGTTGATAGTCAAGCCCTAAGACCTTGGCAAGGGTTAACGCAAATGTCGTTTTACCAACGCCAGGCACGTCTTCTAATAAAATATGGCCTTTGGCTAAAAGGGCTGTCAGTGCCAGTTTGATGATTTCATCTTTACCAAGAATGATTTGGCTGACTTGCTTGAGGATGTTCTCAATGGGTTCGTTCATAGAAGTGGCAAGACCTATAAATGGTTGATTGAATGGGCTGGGTTAAACAGGAATTAAGGTTCAATTACCGGTTTTAGGTTTAATCAGCACTAGAAAACTTTATAATATGCCGTTAATAGGTTGCCCCGTACTTACAAATTTAGTTCTTATCGCGGCTTTTTGCCACCTTAATCCCGAGATAAGACAGTAAGATCTTGACTTAGTTTAAGAAAATTAAAGAGCATAATAATATGAAGTTTCCCACAATGTATGATGTGATTGTTGTCGGCGGCGGCCATGCAGGCACAGAAGCGGCGCTAGCAGCTGCTCGGTTGGGACAAAAAACATTATTGCTATCGCATAATATCGAAACATTAGGGCAAATGAGTTGTAACCCTGCCATTGGTGGTATTGGTAAAGGCCACCTTGTTAAAGAGATTGATGCCCTTGGTGGTGTTATGGCTCAAGCAGCCGATGAAGCGGGCATTCAATTTAGAACCTTAAATAGTCGAAAAGGGCCTGCGGTTAGAGCAACCCGCGCCCAAGCCGATCGGGTTTTATACAAAGCGGCTGTTCGTCTGCGTTTAGAGAATCAAGACAATTTAGACTTATTCCAACAAGGTGTTGATGACATTTTGCTGGAGGGGGAGCGGGTCACTGGCGTGACCACCCAAATGGGTCTGTCCTTTATGGCCAAAACTGTTGTGTTAACGGCAGGGACCTTTTTAGGTGGTTTGATACACATTGGGTTGAATAACTACTCTGGTGGTCGTGCAGGTGATCCTCCTGCGAATTCACTTTCTGCTAGGTTGCGGGAGTTAAGTTTACCCGTAGGCCGGTTAAAAACGGGCACACCTGCGAGAATAGATGGCCGAACCATTGATTTCACCGGGCTACAAGAACAGCCAGGGGATACACCAACCCCTGTTTTTTCTTTTCTAGGCAAGCGTACTGATCACCCCAAGCAAATCAGTTGTTACATTACCCATACCAATGAACAAACCCATGACATTATCAGAGAAGGTTTAGATCGCTCACCGATGTATACCGGCGTGATTGATGGTGTAGGTCCACGCTATTGCCCTTCAATAGAAGATAAAATTCATCGCTTTAGTGATCGCAATTCTCATCAAATTTCCATTGAGCCTGAAGGTTTAACCACGCACGAAGTGTACCCCAATGGCATTTCAACAAGCTTACCATTTGATGTGCAATTGGCTTTTATTCGTAGTATTAAAGGTTTTGAAAACGCCCATATTTTACGGCCGGGTTATGCCATTGAGTATGATTTTTTTGACCCGAGAGGGCTTAAAAAATCGTTAGAGACCAAAGCCATTCAAGGGCTATTTTTTGCCGGCCAAATCAATGGCACCACAGGATATGAAGAAGCGGGTGCACAAGGTCTGATGGCGGGTTTAAATGCGGCAAGACAAGTCCAAGGTGAAGACGCCTGGGTGCCAAGAAGGGATGAAGCTTATATTGGTGTGTTAATTGATGACTTAGTCACGCAAGGGACGAAAGAGCCTTACCGAATGTTCACAAGCCGTGCTGAGTACCGCTTATTATTACGCGAAGACAATGCCGATTTGCGGTTAACGCCAAAAGGTCGTGAAATGGGTTTGGTGGATGATGTGCGCTGGCAGCAATTTGAGCAAAAATTGAATGCCATTGAGCAAGAGCAAGCACGTTTAAAAACCACATGGTTGCAAGCAGATACACTATCAGAAGAGCAATCGACTCGGGTGCTAGAGGGGCCATTAACACATGAGTTCAATTGTTTGGATTTACTGCGCCGACCAAATGTGGATTACTTCGCCTTGATGTCACTACCACAGGCAGGGCCAGGAGTGACAGATGAACAAGTTGCAGAACAAATTGCGATTCAAGCCAAATATGCAGGATACATAGAACGGCAACAAGCGGAAATTGATAAGTCTTTGAGAAATGAATCGACTGAGATCCCTGAGGCGATTGATTATGCGGCAGTGAAAGGTTTGTCGATAGAGGTAGAAGAAAAATTAATCCGTATTAAGCCTCAAACGATTGGCCAAGCGGGGAGAATTGCCGGGGTGACACCTGCGGCAATCTCTTTGTTATTGGTGCACCTTAAAAAGCTGAAAGTGGTGTCAGCCTAGTAGCTCTCAAGATTAAATGTGTTATTAATTTGCTTAGCAAGTTCTATCACGCGGTCTCGGTCTTTAATGGTTCGGGTATGGTCTTTAAAGCTACTAAGGTCAATGATGACCAGCATATCTCCTTGTGTAAAAATAACGCTGGCGAGGGGTTTGTTAGGGTGAAAAAACACGATACTTGCATACGCATTATCGCCTAATTCAGGAACAGAAATCATGTCTGTAAATTTAACGTGTTTCATATAACGCAATTTTTGCGTGGCATAACCATCGACCAAGAGATCAATCGCATCAGATTTCTTATTAAAGCTAATGCCTAGAATTTTTTCTGTATTTTTTTTAGAGGAATAGGGTTTTTTGGCGGGAATATGAAACTCAACAGAGAGTACTAGGCCATCGTCACTTTCAGTGACCTTTTTACTGTATCGGTGACTGCGATCATTGAGGGCTAATTTGACCATTTCAAGCGTAATACCTCGACTGATAGATTCAGTTTCGTTGAAAGGTTTATCTCCACAGCCCAGTATGAAGAGGCTCAGCAAGCCCAATAGTATTATTTTATTCATATAAAGAGTATAGACAGGGTTTGCGTATTACATAACCTCTAACAAAGCCTTAGCCAATACTTTCTCACTCTCAGTACCTTCTTCTAGTACCTCATTAAGCATTACTCTGGCACTGTCATAATCTTCTTGCTGAATGAACTGTTTGGCTAATTCAATTTTCTCAGCCGATGTTTGAGCGGTCGTCTCAAAGGTTTTGCCTTCGTTTAACTCAGCATCCACTTCATCTTCTGTGGGTGGGGTGTAGTCATTTTGTTCATCATCTTCACCTGGTTTTTTCATGTAAAAACGAGAAAAGATAATGCCCAGTTCATACAACAGCCACATCGGTACAGCGAGTAACGTTTGTGAAACAACATCTGGTGGGGTTAACAACATGCCAATGATGAAGGCACCGACAATCACAAATGGGCGTTTTTCTCTAAGCGCGGTAGGTGTTGTCATGCCACTCCATACCGCAACGATTGTGGCGATGGGGACTTCAAAGGCAATGCCAAAAGCAAAAAACAGGGTGAGGACAAAATCCAGATAACGGGCAATATCCGGTGCCATAGCCACGCCATCAGGCGTAAAGGCTTGCATGAAGGTTAATATAATGGGCAAAACAACCCAATATGCGAACAGTGCCCCTAAGTAAAAAAGCAACGTGCTGCTGACCAACAGCGGCATGATTAAGCGTTTTTCATGGGCATACAACGCGGGTACAACAAACCCCCACATCTGGTGCAATATAAAAGGAATTGAGACAAAAAAAGCCAAAACCATGACCAGTTTAAACGGGGTGAAGAAGGGTGAGGTCACATCAATCGCCACCATGGAGGTGCCTTCTGGCAACAAGTCAATGATGGGTTTGGCGAAAAAGGTAAAAATCTCTTGGGAGAAGGGCAGTAATGGTAAAAAAATTAAACTGATGGCTAAAACACTTTTTAATACTCGATTACGCAACTCGAGCAAGTGAGACATTATCGGTTGTTCAGGTAATGCATCACTGTTTGGGTTGGTCTGGCTCATCGGTTTTATCTAGTTTAGGTTGAGGTTTAATAATGTAATCAAATTCAATGATGTCTTCGATATTGGGCACTTGAGCTTGTTTTTTGATGATCTCTTTAAGCTCATCGGCTTTTATTTCTTTGCTGATTTCGGTTTTGACATCGTTCACGGCACGTTTGGCGCGTCCAACCCACTTGCCTGCAGTACGAGCAAAGGCAGGCATTCGCTCAGGGCCGATGACAAGTAGCGCCACGATAGCAATTAGCAATAACTCAAAGAAGCCAACATCAAACATGGGTTGCCTTTATGCGTTATCGCTTTTGTCTTTATTTTCGATGTTGGATTTTGGTTTGTCTTCCTCATCTTTCACGGAAGATTTGAAATTTTTGATGGCACTACCTAAGTCTCCGCCTAAATTACGAATTCTTTTGGTGCCAAAAAGTACCAGGACTATTACCAAAATAATCAGAAGTTGCCAGATGCTAATGCCGCCCATAATGTGTTACCTGTTTTTGTATAAGTGATAATGTTTATAATATTAGTAAGTATTATACGCGATAATCTAAGCAAAGGGTTGATCTAGGTTAGTTATTTAGTTCTATTGGCTTTTTCTTCTAAGCCAGAGAGGCCAAATCGACGGCCTAGTTCTTTTAAAATGTCATCCGAAGAAAGGTCATACTGCGCGAGTAAAATCATAGAATGAAACCATAAGTCCGCTGTTTCATAAATAATTTCGTCTTTGTTGCCCCCTTTACCCGCGATCACTGTTTCTGTGGCTTCTTCTCCCACCTTTTTCAAAATGGTGTCTAAACCTTTGTCGTATAGCTTTGCAACATAAGAGCTATCTGGTTCTGCTTGCTTACGGGATTGTAAAATTTTATCAAGTTCAGCTAATACGTCTTGGTTCATAATCTTACTTCTATTCCGTGTTTTTGCATGTGTAATTTGGCTTCTTCAACGCTGTACTCTGCGAAGTGAAAAATACTGGCCGCAAGTACGGCATCTGCATGGCCTTTGGTGATGCCTTCAACAAGGTGGTCTAGATTACCCACCCCTCCAGAGGCGATAACCGGAATACTCACCGCATGGCTAACAGCGGCAGTAAGCTCTAAATCAAACCCCACTTTGGTGCCATCTTGGTCCATGCTGGTAAGCAAAATTTCACCTGCGCCATAGTCAGTCATTTTTTGTGCCCACTCAATGGCATCAAGGCCGGTACCTTTGCGGCCACCATGGGTAAAAATTTCCCATTTTTTAGGTTCGCTTTCAGCTGACACACACTTCGCATCAATGGCGACGACAATACATTGGGAGCCAAATTTGTCTGCTGCTTCTTTGACAAATTCAGGGTTAAACACCGCAGCGGTATTGATACCGACTTTGTCAGCACCTGCATTGAGCATTCGTCTAATATCATCTGTGCAGCGAATGCCACCACCCACGGTTAAAGGGATAAAGACTTCACCGGCAACTTGTTCAACCACATGAACAATGGTGTCTCGATTATCGGAACTGGCTGTAATGTCGAGAAAGGTGATTTCATCCGCGCCTTCTCGGTCGTAGCGGCGAGCCACTTCAACAGGATCGCCTGCATCTCGAATATCGACAAATTGAACGCCCTTAACCACTCGGCCATCACGTACATCAAGGCAGGGGATAATGCGTTTAGCAAGGCTCATGAGTTAGGCTCATCAAAAGACTTGGCGAGTGCAGCACCGGTTTTAAAATCTAAGGTACCTTCGTAAATAGCACGACCTGTAATGGCAGCGGTAATGCCTTTACAGCCGGTATCTCCTAGGCCTTGAATATCATCCATATTGGTAATACCACCTGAGGCAACGACTGGGATGGAGATGGCATTGGCGAGTGCCACTGTGGCTTCAATGTTAACCCCTTGCATCATACCGTCGCGGGCAATATCGGTGTATACGATGGAAGAAACTCCTTGGTTTTCAAACTGTTTGGCTAAATCCGTCACATCCAGTTCAGATACTTCAGCCCAGCCATCGGTGGCTACTTTACCATTTTTAGCATCTAAACCGACGATGATATGGCCAGGAAATTTTTCACAGGCTTGCTGTACAAACTCAGGTTCTTTCACGGCTTTAGTGCCAATAATACAATATTGAACGCCTGCATTCAGATACGTTTCAATGGTGGCAAAATCACGAATGCCACCACCAATTTGTACAATAAGGTCAGGGAACTGTTTACACACTTCATGAACAACGGCTGCATTGACAGGCTCACCGGCAAACGCACCATTTAAGTCGACCATGTGTAGCCTTTCCGCCCCTTGGTCGACCCACTGTTTGGCGACCTCAACTGGGGTATCTGAAAATACGGTGTTATCTTCCATTATGCCTTGGCGCAAACGAACACAAAGGCCATCTTTAAGATCAATGGCTGGGATTAAAATCATGGATTATTCCTTATCAATAATGCGTTTTAGCCATTCCACTGAGTGAAATTCTCTAATAGTTGTAAGCCGACTGTGTGGCTTTTTTCCGGGTGGAATTGTACGGCAAAAACATTGTCCTTAGCCAATGCGGCCACAAAGGGGGCGGCATAGTGACAACTGCCCACAGTGTGTGCAAAATTGTCGGTTGGTAGGTAATAGCTGTGTACAAAATAAAAGCGGCTGTCTTGGGGGATGTTGGCCCATAAAGGATGGCTGCCATTTTGAGTCACTTGATTCCAACCCATGTGTGGGATTTTCATCAATTCACCAGATTGATCATCTATTTTCTTCGGAAAATGGTGAATATTACCTGGGAATAGGTCAAAACACGCCACGCCATTATTTTCATCAGAGTGGCTCAGCAGTGCTTGCATACCAATGCAAATACCTAAGAACGGTTTACTTTTCGCCGCTTCCATTGCTACATCAGCCACACCTTGTTTACGCATTTCACCCATGCAATCTCTAATGGCACCAACACCTGGCAGTACGACTCGGTCAGCAGACATAATCACATCGTGGTCTGCGGTTACTTGGACGGTATCGTCAGTGACGTGCTGAATGGCTTTTTTAATGGAGTGTAAGTTACCCATCCCATAATCAATGATGGCAATTGAGGACATTAAAGCGAACCTTTTGTCGATGGGATTACATCTTTCATACGCTCATCAGCCGTTAGTGCCATACGCAATGCTCGGCCCCAAGCTTTAAAGATGGTTTCTGCAATGTGGTGAGCATTACGACCACGAATACAATCGATGTGTAAGGTGGTATTGGCGTGGTTGATGAATCCCTGGAAAAATTCAAAAAATAAATCCACATCAAAATTGCCAATCATGCCGCGATTAAAATCAGCATGCATCTCTAAGCCTGGGCGGCCGGAGAAATCGATCACTACTCGGGACAATGCTTCATCTAAAGGCACATAGGCATGGCCATAGCGTTGAATGCCTTTTTTATCGCCAACCGCTTTGCTGAATGCTTGGCCGAGGGTAATGCCAATGTCTTCTACGGTGTGGTGGGCATCTATATGTAAATCGCCAACGGCTTTAATGGTTAAGTCCATCATGCCATGGCGTGCGACTTGATCTAGCATGTGCTCTAAAAAGGGTAAGCCGGTGTCAAAATTAGTTTTACCTGTACCGTCGAGGTTTACTTCAACTTGAATTTGAGTTTCGAGGGTATTGCGGGTTACCTGGGCTGTTCTGGCCATGCTGATCTCATCTATATAGTGTCTGTGCGGCATAGGATAACAAAACCATGATGTGAAAGTAACTGTTCAGATAACCCTGTAAAATTTTCTAATTGTGGGTTTTCTGGCATTTTTTGAGTTAACCCTCAGCGATGACCTGTTTTTTGCAGGCTAGGCTAAAGCCATTGGTATACCCGGCTTACTGGCATACTGGTTTTCTTACTTAAATCTATTTGCCTTTAGATAAGCTGTTGGTTTTAGCCTGATTAGCGGTGACGAAAATTGCCGATAAAATGATATAATTGTTTTCATTGAAACAGTTTATTTGGTTATTTGAAGTTTGATAAACATTTGATGTTCAATTGAATTAATTTTTCCATCATTGTTTTTATAGTTAATAATTTTGTAATGTCTTTGGTGTTTTTTCGATTTTTTTGTGGCCAAAGTCTCAGTTTTACCGATTGAGGATTTCATTAGTGGTTAAAGCAAACAATACTGTATTTAACGCAAGTGATTACACACTCAATAAGGGGAAGGTGTGATGGGGTTAGCAATCGCTGTAAATGACGTTGATATCCATTTTGGTAATGACCACACAGATGGCCGGTACCAAAAGCTCAACGAATTTAGATTGGTGAAAAATGAGCTGTTGTTGATTAAACATGCTCAAGAAAAATTAGCAGACTCAGTTTTTAATAATTTGGAATTTTTTACAACAGCCGAAGAGAAACAAGAGATTATCCTCATTTTACAAACGGAGCTTGATGAGGACAATTTAGAGCATCAAACTAAAAAACAAGCGTTATACGATAAAATTGGAGAAGAAACAGAGCGTTTACGCCATGAAATTACAGATTTAATTGGAACTGAGCAGCAACAGGGTGACCTGATTAAAGCCTTAGTTCACGATTTAAATGATGTTTACGAGGGCCACGCCAGTGCATTAACCATTTTAGGTAATCGCTATGATTTAATGGATGCTGATATGGATATGCAGCGTGAATTACTTGATTTTGTGAATAGTATTGAACGGGCTGAGCGCACCTTTAACTGCTTAACAGGGTTACTTGATATTGCCAGTGATATTCAAACAACGGAAGAAAAGATCGAGTCGTTGCTTAGCCAGGCATTGGTCAACAATGAGCTTTCTAGCCAAGCCGCTTTGCCATCCTTAAAGTCGGCAGTCGCGCAAGTCGTTGATAAACTCAAACATGCTTTAGCCAATGTTAAAGAGTGGCGAGATGCCCAAGCCGCTTGTTTAACTCAAGCAGGGATGTGTATTGCATAGTCTGGTTACACTTGTAACCAGAAGGTAACGGGCCCTTCATTTTGTAGTTGGACTTGCATGTCTGCGCCAAATTGCCCGGTGGATATAGGAACATCGGTTCCACGGGCTAACGTCACCATGTTATCAAATAAGCGTTTGCCCATTTCAGGGGGCGCAGCCTTAGAAAAACTGGGTTTTGTGCCTTTGCTGGTATTGGCAGCCAAAGTGAACTGTGGGACAAGCAATAAACCGCCGTTGACATTACCTACATTTAAACTCATTCGATCTTGATCATCGGCAAAAATTCGATAATTGAGCACTTTGTTGAGTAATTTTTGCGGTTGCTCATCGGTGTCTTCTTTTTCCACACACACCAGGGCGAGTATGCCATGGTCAATGGCACCGATGGTCTCGCTATTAACCACGACCTTGGCAAATGAGACTCTTTGAATCAACGCGATCACTCGCTATGCTCCATATTGTTCGGCAAAAAAGAACGTTGCATTTAAAATGGCTTCTGTCATGGCGGGTGCAAATAGGTTATGGCCAACATCCGGTAAAACAGAAATCGCGGTATCACCCCATTGGCGTTTAAGTCGCCATGCATTAATGAGCGGGCTGACAATGTTATAGCGTCCATGCAAAATAATACCCGGAATTTCTTCTAATCGGTGGACATTATTCATAATCTGGTCACCTTTGAGAAAACATTGGTGATGATAAAAATGGGCTTCAATTCGGGCTTGGCCTAAGGAGCTTCTACTCACATCGGTGTCATTACTGAGCTCTTCTGCTGAGAGGGTATCTAACCAATTGGCCCATTTTTTAGCCGCTTGTCTCTGGGCGATGTCATTATTGCCGGTGAGTTGCTGATAGTAAGCGGGTAATAAATCATGTCGTTCACTGACTCTGACCCCTTTTTGAAAGGCTTCCCATTGTTCGGGGTAAAAGCGGTGAGCCCCTTCGCTAAAGATCCAATCGATGTCTTCTTCTCGACCTAAGAATACATTGCTTAAAACAAGCCCAAATAAATGAAATGGATGGGCTTGTGCATACAGTAACGCTAAAGTCGCCCCCCAATAATTGCCAAAGACCAGCCATTGAGTGACTTCAAGGTGCTGTCGGATGTGGCTAATGTCGTCTAATAAAGCGGTGGTATGGTTGTCTTTTAACTCACCCTGAGGGGTTGAGCGGCCACTGCCGCGCTGGTCAAACAAAATAATTCGGTAGCGCTCTGGGTTAAAAAATTGGCGATGGTAGGGTTGGCAACCTAAGCCTGGTTCATCTTGTAATACAAGCACAGGCATACCGTCGGGGTTGCCACATTCTTCGATGTATAGTGTGTGTATTTCAGAGACGGCAAGCTGATGGGTTTGGTAGGGTTTTATGTTTGGAAAAGGCCCGCGCATAGTAAAACACTTTGAAAGACATTGAGCGTTTCACTATTCATTAAATAATTTCTAAGGTCAACTGTCTCAGATCTTACTCGTCGTGCTTATAGATATGGGTCGTGGGTTTACCAAGATAATACCCTTGGATATAGTCCACACCAAATTCATCGAGTTTTTTCAAAATATCAATATTTTCTACAAATTCTGCAATCGTTTTCTTGCCCAAAGAGTGGGCGATGTCATTCATTGACCTTACCATTGCTTGGTCAATGGGGTCAGATAACATCCCTTGTACAAACATCCCGTCAATTTTAATGTAGTCTGCTTGGAGTTGTTTTAGGTGGGCAAAAGAACTAAAACCACAACCAAAATCGTCTAGAGAGAAGCGAATACCGATGGCACTCAGTTCGTTAATGAGTTTTTGGGCAGATTCCATATTAGAAATAGCGGTCGTTTCAGTGATTTCAAAGATGATGTTTTTGGGGTTGGCGTTATATTCTTTGATCAGCTCCATGACAAAAGGTAATACAGAATCATCCCCTAAGCTGTGCCCTGACAAATTGATGGCAAAGTTTGCTTTTTGGCCGGTGCTATTGGATAAGGCCAGTTGTTGAATGGCACGCTCAATTACCCAGCGATCAATCTCTTGCATTAAATTGAAGCGTTCTGCTGTTGGCAAAAAAGTATTGGGAAAAATCAAAGGTCCCTCAGGATCCATTCGTAATCTGATCAGGACTTCGTAATGACTAGGGACAAGGCTAGGACTCTCAACTTCTGGATCTAATAGGGGTCCTTCTTTCGGTAACTCATTTAAGTCTAAGTCTGCAATTTTTGAAATGGGCTGGTAATGCAGCTCAAATAAATTGTTTAACAGGGCTTCTCGAAGCCTTGCCGACCATCCTAAATCCAAGTCCATGGACATTTTTTCATCTTCTACAATGTCATAGACATGGGTCTGGTTACGGCCTTGTTGTTTTGCCATGTGGCAAGCAATATCGGCATGTGCCAAAACTTCATCAGGTGATTTTGATGTTTTATCAATGATGGCAACACCAACAGAGCCGTCAATTTTGTACTGTTGCCCTTCAAAGTGGAAGGTACAATAGTGCAACACTTCACGATATTGATCGGCAAGTGTTGTGACCATATCAATGTTTATATTACGCAAAATAACCGCAAATTCATCGCCACCTAGGCGTGCCAACATATCTGATGCACGAAGGCGAGCAGACAGTTGCTGGCCAACTTCTACCAGTAGCTGATCACCTGCGCTATGGCCTGCGGTATCATTGAGGTACTTAAACCGATCTAAATCAATGTAGAGCAGGGCGCTTTTTTCTTCTGAGCGTTTTAATCGGCGGACTTCTTTTTTTAGCTCGTCATCAAAGTAGTGACGATTTAATAATTTGGTTAAGTGGTCGTGGTTGACTTGCCACTTCAGCTCTTCTTCTAGCAGTTTCCGCTCTGATATATCTCTGAAGGCAACCACAGAGCCTTGTAGCTGATTGTCGATTTGTAGCGGATAAACAGTGCATTCTACTGGCAACGGCTTGGAGTTATCGCTCCAAAAAATGGTTTCCCAAGCATGCAACAATTTCCCTTTGCCATAGGCTTGCTGTAGATAGCAACTTTCCTCGTTGCTTGGTGTGCCATCACTGAGGGCATAATGAAAAAGAGAATGTGGTGTTTTACCGATAAATTCATCTTGTTCTTTGCGCCCTAAAATTCGACATGCAGCAGGGTTTATAAAGGTGATTAAACCTTCTGTATTGACACCGTAAACACCGTCACCCACTGAACTTAAGATGCCTTGAAGTCGTCTACGTTCTTTTTCGACATTTCGGTTTGCCCGAATGGTTCGGCTAACCGCATCTAAACGAGCGACGACTAATTCGTCGGCTTCGTTTTTAAACATACATTCCACAGCACCCGCATCGAGCGAGTCCTTAATGACTTGATCTAAGTATGTGCCAGTAAAGATGGCAGCCCAGATATGGCTTGTAGCCGGTTCAGATTTGAAAAGCTTAACCAGCTCATCACCATTCATATCGGGCATGAAGTAATCAATAACGGCCACGTCATAATGGTTGTTTTTAGCCATTTTAAGTGCTTCTTTATAGCCGGAAGCCGCCTCAGTGACGTAACCATTACTAATGAATAAACGTTTGTAAAACACTCGAACAGTGGGGGAGTCATCGACCAGTAACACTCGGATAGTGTCTTCTTTAGCGGTCAGTTCGACCTTTTTTTCGACGACTGCTGGCGCGGATTCTTTAGGCTCAGTTGATTCCAACATTTTAGACAGTGATACTGAGACATCAATATAGTCTTCCCAAAGCAGTAAAGCGGAGTTATGTCTTTGCACCACCCAGTCAAGCTTGATTCGATCTACTTCTACGGCCATAACGAGTGTGGCTAACTTACGAAGTGATTCGTCTTCACCTAAAAGCGCAATGACTTCATCTGCGGCATCCGAGGTTTGCCCAGGCCAGCCAACAATAACGGCGACTAGCTCATCGGGATTGGCATCGAGGTACCGTTCTAGCGATTTTAATCCGTCTTCATAACTTTTATTGATTAAAAATTCATACGGAATATCGGACAAGGATTTAATGAGCCCGTGTCGCAATGTTGCTGATGTTTCTATTACGAGTATTTTTTTCAAAACTCTGCCTAAATGCCAAAAAATTCACTGAGATATGAAAATTATAGGCTGTGGAAAGACGCTTTCATAGGGTGGCATTTAAATAAGCATTTTCTTACGTGATATTACGTATGTAGCTGACAGTAATTTCCCTGAAGCTATGGGATAATCCCCTGTGCCTTGGTTATAGGGATGTATCAATTCACGGATGGATTAATGTCGGTAGGATTTCGACAAGCATGGATGATCTAGGCACTTTTACCCAGTAGCGGTGGTAGCTCCGACCTTTACCCAGGATCGGGGCTTTTTTTTGTCTAAAATTTAATCTCTAGACAAAAAAAATACCTCAAGGATTTTCATCACTCAAGGTATTTTTTATTAGGCTAATACAGTCTAGCCGCCACGAGCAATTTTCTTTCTCTCGTGCTCTTTTAAGAACGTTTTACGTAACCGGATGCTTTCAGGCGTTACTTCAACTAACTCATCATCATTAATAAACTCAAGCGCTTGCTCAAGTGAAAAAATAATGGGGGGTGTCAGTTGGATCATTTCATCAGTACCAGATGCTCGAACGTTCGTTAATTGTTTCCCTTTTAATGGGTTAACAACTAAGTCATTGTCCCGTGAATGCAAACCAACAATCATTCCTTCATACGCTTGTGTACCAGGGCCTAAAAATAATTTGCCACGGCTTTGAAGGTTAAATAAAGAGAAGCTTAAGCATTTGCCAACACCATTTGAAATCAGTACGCCATTTTTACGTTCCGCTAAGCTGCCTTGATGTGCAACACCATAATGATCAAAGACGTGATGCATTAAACCCGTGCCTGATGTCATGCTCATAAAGTCGGTGTGAAAACCAATTAAGCCACGAGAAGGGATCATGTAGTCTAAACGGACTCGGCCTTTTCCATCAGGAACCATGTCTTGTAAGTTGCCCTTACGCTCACCAATAGCCTCCATGATCTTACCTTGAAACTGCTCCTCAACATCAATGGTCACAGACTCATAAGGCTCACTACGAACACCGTCAATTTCTTTGAAAATAACTTCTGGGCGAGATACAGCAAGCTCGTAACCTTCACGGCGCATGGTCTCAATAAGGATTGATAAATGTAATTCACCACGGCCAGACACTTTAAACTTATCAGGATCTGGTGTTGGTTCTACTCTTAATGCCACATTGTGAATCAGCTCTTGGTCTAACCGATCGCTAATTTGGCGAGTGGTTAAATATTTGCCTTCTTGGCCTGCAAAGGGTGACTTGTTGACTTGGAAGGTCATGGTAACCGTTGGTTCATCTACCGTTAATGGCTCCATGGCAACAACGTGCTCTGGGTCACACAAGGTATCGGATATACCAATGCCATCGATGCCTGTGAAAGAAATAATGTCACCCGCTTGGGCTTCTTCAACCTCTACTTTATCTAAACCTAAGAAGCCAAAGATTTGTTGAACGCGGCCTTTACGAATCTCACCATCAATATCAATAATCATGACCTGGGAATTTTTAAAGACTCGGCCTTGTTTAATACGGCCAATACCGATGGCACCAACATAAGAGGAGAAGTCAATGGCACTGACTTGCATTTGGAATGGGGCGTCTTCATCAACATCTGGTGGAGATACTCTTTCCACAATGGTTTTAAATAGTGGGGTCATGTCGCCTTCAGTGACAGAATCCTCAGAACTGGCATAGCCATTGATTGCTGAAGCGTAAATGACAGGGAAATCTAATTGATCGTCTGTGGCACCAAGAGAGTCAAATAAATCAAATGTTTGATCAAGTACCCAATCAAGTCTTGCACCAGGGCGGTCAACCTTATTGATAACAACGATTGGCGAAAGGCCTTTTTCGAATGCTTTTTGAGTCACAAAACGTGTTTGAGGCATGGGGCCATCAACGGCATCAACCAATAATAAAACGCAATCAACCATAGATAAAATACGCTCAACCTCACCACCAAAATCGGCATGGCCCGGGGTATCTACAATATTAATATGGTAATCGTTCCATTTGATGGCTGTGTTTTTAGAGGTAATGGTAATGCCACGTTCTTTTTCCAAATCATTGGAATCCATGACACGTTCTACTTCACCAGAGCGATCGCCTAATGTGCCAGATTGTTGAAGAAGCTCATCAACAAGCGTTGTTTTGCCGTGGTCGACATGAGCGATAATGGCAATATTTCTGAGATTTTTGATCACTTTGGGAAGCCTTGATAATGGAACGGAAAGTCCGCCATTATATCTTCCTTATATTGCCCACTGCAATCAATATTCAGACTTTATTGGTAGCACTGCTTGCGAGCGAGAATGCTGCGAAGCATTTCTTGACGATGTTTTAGTGCCCTAACGGTACGGTTACGTTTATCTGCCATAACACCGTTGACCGGTATGACATAATATAATGCGCTAGAATAATACATTGCACCGGCAATAGCGGCACGGTTAACAGGGTCGGTAATAAAATCATACGGATTACTGAGTAGCTGAGGGCCTGGATCAGTAGAGTACACACTCAGCCCCGATAATTCATAATACAATTCTGAGCAACTTTTCTGCATGTCTCGTTTTTGAGGCATCACAGGTTCTGGTGGATTTGGGTTCATGTGATCATCAAGTAAAATCGACGTCTTAGTGTAACTTTCCTTACTGAATTCAGTCAGTTCACCCCACTGATGACTGACTTCTTTAGCCGCGACACCAGTGCCATATTTAATGTTTTCCCACCCTTGTTCGGCTGATTGAGATATTGCCTCGGTATCTAAAGCAGTCGCCGTCAATGGGCATAACAGTAAAAGACTCAGTAATATTGGATATTTCATAGTAACCTCGTTTCTCTTGTAGGAAACAAGCAATTTTCTCGCCAACTGGATCATTCCGATGAAAGCACTCGTGCTCTTTTGTCGATACTAAAATCACTGAGCGTATCTGCATAACGGTAAAAATGTTTAAATTCTTTTTTATTTTCAATTTCTTGCAGCAACTTAGGGACGTATTTATAGTAAGTGGAAAGGGTATTCAGTTTGGCATTATTGAGAGATGCCATCCAAGGGTCGTATACATTACTGCCCCACTGAATTTTTATTTTTTGGTAGTCAGCTTGCATTTGCGTCATTAATTTGGCTTTTTCTTGCCGCTTTACCTCATCAACACCATCACTTGAATAAAGTGTTTTAAATTGGCGGCGGTAACTTAAAACAAAATCGATAAATGCTTTTTTAAGGGCATGTTTTTTCTCAAATTGTTCAAGTAAGTCAGGCTGCTGAGTTACCTTAAGCCACTGACGAACTCCCGCAATTTCAACTGCCGTTGCAAAAGATTCGTTAAAAGTCGAATCCCCTTTAATATAGAGTTGAGCATGGGCAAGTTCATGAAAAATTAGGCCCACAACAGAGGTCTCTGGCCAGGAAAGCACTGGGTGAAACACAGGGTCATCAAACCAGCCTAGGGTTGAATAAGCAGGGATTCCACTAACGACCACATCAAACCCTTTTCCTTTTAGCTCGGAGGCAAAAGCTTCAGCATCACTCTGTTTAAAGTAACCCCGATATGCCGCGCAACCCACTACAGGGTAGCACCACTGGGTTGCCTCAAGTGATAGCGCAGGGCTTGCCATAACCGACCAAACGACATATGGGCGCTTGAGATTGGCATACAACGTAAAGCTGTCATTTCTGGGTAGTTGCAGTGAGTCACTCGCAAATTGACGCGCTTTTAGCACGGTTTCTAGTTTAGCTTGAGTCTCAACAGGCAAATCTGTAGGTGGATTTTCTAACAACGATTCAATTGGCTGCTGGGCTGAAAACACCCCTAATTGACCTTGTACAGATTGCCAGTAGTATCCGGTACAAGAGCAGAGCGTCGCGAATACACCGAAGAGCAATAGTATCCCAGCCATTATTCGTGTTAGTTTCATAAAATTTCTCACCTTCAATCAATTCAGTGTAGCAATGGCCTCAATAAAAAAATACTTAGTTGGCGGCGCAGTTCGTGACACACTTTTGCAGCGTAAAAACGTGGATCAAGACTGGGTACTGACAGGCGCCACAGCAGACGATTTATTGACCCAGGGGTATCAGCAGGTTGGTCAATCATTTGCGGTTTTTTTACACCCAAAAACCAGTGATGAACATGCCCTAGCGGTGAACGTCTCAGGCATCAGTCACCCTGATACCACAATAGAAGAGGATCTTGCGCGCAGAGACCTGACAATCAATGCCATGGCTCAAGATGAAAACGGTCATGTGATAGACCCATTTGCTGGTCAACAAGATTTGCACGATAAAATTATCCGCCATGTGAGTGCAGCAAGCTTCAGGCAAGACCCTATTCGCCTATTGCGTACAGCTCGGTTTGCTGCTCGTTACCACGGAATAGGGTTTAGCATTGCCAGCAGTACCCTGCAGTTAATGACCACAATGGTGGATGAGGGGGATCTTGATAAGTGGGTTGCAGAACGAGTATGGGCAGAATTTGCTAAAGCATTAGCAGGGCAAAACACCGCCATTTTTATTCAGGTGTTACAAGACTGCGGCGCTTTATCCAAAATCATGCCAGAAGTCTCAAAATTATTCGGGGTGCCACAATCGGCTTCGAGCCACCCTGAAATTGATACTGGCATTCATAGCTTATTGGTACTGAGCCAAGCAGAAAAGTTATCAGCCAATATTGACGTTCGTTTTGCCGCACTTTTACATGATTTAGGCAAAGGCTCAACGCCACCAGAGCACTGGCCGAAACATCCTGGCCATGAAGCGCGAGGAGTGCAGTTGGTTAAAGCTGCATGCAACCGACTTAAACCACCGAATCAATGTATTGAGCTTGCACAACTTGCGGCCAGTTTCCACACTCATGTGCACAGGCTATTTCAACTAACAGCAGAGGACGTTTTATCATTACTTGAACAAAGTGACGCATTTCGTCGTCGAGATCGGTTTGAAGCTTTTTTACTTGTCTGTAAAGCGGATTCAAGAGGGCGGTACGGATATGAAGATGAACGCTACCCACAACAAAGTGCGCTGCTGAATTGGTTAATTCACCTAGAGCAACATGATTATTCAGACATCTATCTAAAATTGTCTGGTCTAGACATTAAGCAGCACATTCACCAGCGCCGGTTGTCAGGAATTGAAGCACTTATTGCCCAACATGGAATGGCCTAATTGACCTCAGAAATGTCCTAATAATTAGTACTGGTATTTCAGTTTGAAATAATTACAATAGGGGGAACAGTCACAAGGAGTGATTGATAACAATAATAACAAGGACGCGCCTCATGAATGGTTACCTATTTGCAGTTGCCTTTTTCACCCTCTTACAGCTTGGTCACATTATTTTGGTGTAAGCAGAATCTTATCTCGATGTTTACCCTGTAGATATTCTTTTTTTAGCAATAACAAATGTAATGCAATTTTTTTTGCCGCACTGTCTGAAATATTAGGAAAAGCTGGCATTTTTGTTCCGGTACGATTAGGTTTGCTCCCTTGTTGAATCTGAACAATAATGCTGCTCAAATTTTTATCCGTCACAATATTGGCCGGAATACCTTTTAAAAAAACCCCGGTGCCCGCGATGCCATGACAAGTAACACAGTAATGCTCAAATAACTGTTTGCCCGTTGTTAAGGTATTTGGGTCAGTACCGCAACCTGTCAGCAAAAAAGCTAACAATAGTGTGAATGGTTTTAGCATAAAAAACACCTCAATTCTCAACAGTGAGCACGGTTAGCATGGAAGCATTAACCTCGTTATTTGAAACTAGCACAGACCAAATGTCGATGTCATTCAGTCAAGATCAAATTTCGCAATATATTGAATTTATAGGATTATTGCAAAAATGGAACAAAACTTATAACCTGACTGCAATACGGGACCCAAAAGAGATGGTAATCAAACACCTTCTGGATAGTTTATCCATTGCGCCATTTATTAATGGTGATCACATTTTGGACGTAGGTACTGGCGCAGGCTTACCAGGAATACCACTAGCCATTGCCAATCCAGCAAAGCACTTCACGTTACTGGATGGCAATAGCAAAAAAATACGCTTTGTGCGTCAAGCAGTGATTGAATTGGGGTTAACCAATGTCACCGCAATACACAGTAGAATAGAACAACTACCCAAGGAGGGGCAGTATTCAAGTATAACCACTCGCGCGTTTGCGTCCCTTTCTGATATGCTCATTATTGATACAGGCCTCTTTCAAAAAAATGGACAATTACTCGCAATGAAAGGGGATTGGTTAAAAGAAAAACAAACACCACCAAAAGGCTATGAGATAGCAAACGTTGAGCAATTGACCGTGCCACATATTGATGGGGCAAGGCATTTAGTCATACTCAAACCTGTCACCCGTGCCGACGCATAACAAACACTAAAACAATAAGCGAGATCACAATGGGAAAAATAATTGCCATTGCCAACCAAAAAGGCGGCGTTGGAAAAACCACCACGAGCATCAATATTACCGCATCATTGCAATCAATAGGTCAGCGAGCATTGCTGGTTGACCTCGACCCTCAAGGCAATGCCACCATGGGGTCAGGCATCAATAAGAACGAATTGGAACACACCGCTTTAGATGCCTTGCTTGGTGAAGCTACATTTGCTGAAGTTGTACAGTTTTCAGAAGCAGCAGGGTATAGCGTCTTACCTAGTAATTCAGATATGACAGCAGCCGATGTAGAGCTTCATGCATCAGAAAAACGAGAACAACGACTCAAACTGTTATTAGATGGTGTTATGGATCAATTTGATTACATCATTATTGACTGTCCTCCATCACTTAATATGCTGACATTAAACGCATTAATTGCCGCGGACGGTGTATTAATTCCAATGCAATGTGAATACTTCGCATTGGAAGGTTTAAGTGCTTTAATGGAGACGATTGAAAACATAAAATCTGCTGTAAATCCTAATTTAGCTGTTGAAGGCATTTTAAGAACGATGTTTGACCCAAGAAATAACTTGGCAAACGAAGTATCAGCACAGTTAATTCGGCATTTTTCCGACTTGGTCTATCGAACAGTGATACCACGTAATGTTCGATTGGCAGAGGCACCCTCACATGGGTTGCCTGCTACGGTATACGACAGAGCATCAAAAGGGGCAATTGCTTACCTTGCGCTAGCAAGTGAAATACACCGCAGGCAGCAGAAAAATACTCAACAACAAGAACAACAAAAACGGGTAAGTGCATAGGGATTATGGCTAAAAAGAAAACATTAGGACGAGGGCTGGAAGCCCTGCTAGGAAACTCATTTGCAACGGCTACCGCAGCTGAGCCATCAAACGAGAGCAATGAAGGGCCGGCGGTTAAAGCAATTCCTTTAGATGCTCAAATCACTAAGCTGGCTGTTGACCTAGTTCAACGTGGGCAGTATCAGCCCCGCACAGATATGAACCCTGAAAAACTTGAAGAATTGGCAAGTTCAATCAGGACACAAGGCGTGGTTCAGCCCATTGTTGTTCGACCTATCAGCAAAGATCGGTATGAGATTATTGCAGGTGAACGCAGATGGCGCGCATCACAACTGGCTGGTTTGCACGAAGTTCCAGCGATTATCCGTGAAATCCCGGATCAAGCCGCTATGGCGATTTCGCTCATTGAAAATATTCAACGAGAAAATTTAAACCCACTTGAAGAAGCCATGGGGTTGCAACGCCTCATCAAAGAATTTGGTATGACACATCAAATTATGGCAGAAGCTGTCGGTAAATCACGCAGTGGTGTATCAAATTTAATGAGGATTCTGGAATTAAATTCTGATGTTAAACGCTTATTAGAAAATGGCGACCTAGAGCTAGGGCATGCAAAAGTTCTGCTGACACTAAAAGGTGGGACGCAAAGTGAAGCCGCAAAATTAGTAGTGGCTAAAGACTTATCTGTTCGCGAAACTGAAAATTTAGTCAAAGGGTATAATCACCCGAAAGTGGCTAAGGGTAAGAGCAAAGCACTAGACCCTAACATTCGAAAACTACAAAATGATTTGTCAGAAAAAATAGGCGCCAAAGTATCATTATCCAGCGGAAATAAAGGAAAAGGTAAGCTTGTTATACAATATAATAACTTAGATGAGCTTGAAGGGATCTTAGCCCATATACATTAAAGATAATGTTATTAGTTAATTTTATATTAGTGATAACGAGATTTTTTGTAGCAGGCAATTGACCGCTTTTAACAATACCTTGTATACTTCGCTTCCCATTGAGAAAGACGTGACTATAATTTGTCAGGTAAGTAAATATGCGTAGTATTGTGATTGCTCAACTCATCATCGTATTGTGTTTTGCTATCCTTTTTACAATTAAAGACATAACAATGGGGCCTGCTGCAATATATGGCGGTTTAATTGCAGTTATTAATACAGTATTACACGGATTTAGATTGGCTAGAATGCAACAACAGCTAGCCAAAAACCCCCAGCAAGATGTTATGAAAATCATGCTTGGGGCGGTCGAGCGTTTTGCGCTGACCTTAGTTTTAATGGTGGTCGGTTTGAGTGCATTGTCACTAGAACCGACTGCATTATTGTTAACATTTGGTGCAGCTTATATGGCATATTTTATCATTGCTGCACGGATTGGAATGGCAAAGAGTTAATATATGAGCGCAACAGGTACTCCTTCAGATAACCCAGTCGGTTATATTCAGCATCACCTAACTAACCTATGTGTTGGCGATTGTGATCCTGTCACTGGTGGTTTTTGGGCTTGGAACATAGACACCTTATTTTTTAGCTGGTTAACTGCCGGTATATTAATTTATATCAGTTGGAAAGTGGGTAAAAACCTCAGCTTAGAAAAGCCAACGGGTCTACAAAATGTCATGGAAGCGGTTGTTGGTTTTGTACAAGACCAAATTAAATCTATTTTTCCAGGTACCAACCCTATTATTGGGCCACTCGCGTTAACAATATTTATTTGGGTGTTTTTAATGAACGCCATGGATTTGATACCTGTAGATTTACTCCCATCTTTAGGACAAATGATTGGTATACCAACACTTAAAGTTGTACCTACAACAGATTTAGCCACCACTTTTGGTTTAAGTCTCTCTGTATTTGCACTCATCATTTATTACAACATTAAAATCAAGGGTCCCATCGGTTACTTGAAAATGTTTATGTTTCACCCCTTTGCAGCATCCAATATTGTCGTCAAACTGATCCTGATGCCAATAAACATTGTGATGACTGCGATTGAAGAACTTGCGAAACCTGTTAGTCTTGGTTTGCGTTTGTTCGGTAACATGTTTGCGGGTGAGCTTTTGTTCTTATTAATTGCCTTATTGTCTTTTTCATGGCTTGCAGGCGTAGGCCAGGTGCTACTAGGTGGCATGTGGGCTATATTCCATATTCTTGTTATTTCGTTACAAGCATTTATATTCATGTTGTTGACCATTGTTTATTTAGCCATGGCTCACTCAACAATGGATGATCATTAACTACATTTTAATTAATAAAAAGGAGATCCTTTAATGGATGCTAATGCCATCGCAATGATCTACAGTATGACCGCTATCGGTGTTGGAATTATCCTAGCCGCAGCTGGACTTGGCTCAGCACTAGGTTGGGGTATGATCTGTTCTAAGTATCTTGAAGGCATCGCAAGACAGCCTGAAATGAGAGCGCAGTTAATGGGCCAGATGCTATTTACTGGTGGTTTAATGGAAGCGTTTCCAATGATCGTACTCGGTATGGCAATGTGGTTTGTATTTGCTAACCCATTTGTTGGTGCTGCGACACAAGCTCTAGCAACAGCTGCTGGTCACTAATTTAAACCTAGTGAACTTAGGAGTAGTCGAGTGAATATTACAGCAACGATCATCGGGCAAATCTTAACTTTTGCTGTTTTGGTTTGGTTCGTACGCCAATTACTTTGGGATCCTATGACCCAAATGTTGGAAGAACGGAAAAACAAAATCGCAGAAGGTTTGGCTGAGGCTGAAAAAGGTCGGCATGCGAAAGCACTTGCTGAACAAAAAGCCGTTGAAACGCTGAAGGAAGCCAAAGAAAACGCTTCTGAAATCGTTGGTCAAGCTCAAAAGCGTGCAGCTGAAATTATCGAAGAAGCGAAAGACGATGCTAAATCAGAAGGTGCTCGTTTAATCACAGCAGCACAAGCTGAGATAGATCAACAAGCACACCAAGTTCGTGAAGCTTTGCGAGAGCAAGTTGCAAGCATCACCTTGGCCGCTTCTAGTAAGATTTTAGCGAAAGAAATAGATGCTAACGCGCACCAGGAAATTCTGGCAAACGTTGCAAAAGAAATCTAAACGAGAGTTAACATGGCTGAACTTTCAACAATTGCGAGACCCTATGCAGATGCTGCATTTAGTCGAGCCGTTGAACAGAATAACATTGAAGATTGGGCAAATGGATTAACATTGCTTGCTGCTGTTGTTGAAAACGAAACAATGGCTGAAGCATTAGATAATCCAAACATTAATCAAGCTGACAAAATTGATTTAATAACCTCAGTTGCAAGTGAAGACTTCAACAAAGAAGTTAAAAATTTTGTTGTGATCTTAGCTGAGAATGAACGGCTTGATGTATTACCTGAGATTCAGCTGGCATTCAATGATTTGAAAGTTGAACATGAAGGTAGAGTCGATGTTGAAATAACCTCTGCCTTTGCAGTGACTGATGAACAGTTACAGCTTCTCTCGATAAGTTTAAAAAAACGTCTCGGCAAAGAAGTTAACATTGTGACAACAGAAGATTCATCCTTAATTGGTGGTCTTGTGATACAAGCAGGTGACTTGGTGATCGATGGTTCAGTGAAATCAAAACTGAATCAAATGGCAATAGATTTAGGTATTTAAGGCAAATAAATATGACAACGCAACTCAATCCGTCTGAAATCAGCGATCTGATTAAAAAGAAGATTGAAAACATCAACCTGGATTCAGAAGCACATACAGAAGGTACTGTCGTCAGTTTAACCGATGGTATTGCGCGGATTCATGGTCTTGCAGATGTAATGCAGGGCGAGATGCTTGATTTTTCAAACAATTTATACGGTCTTGCACTTAACCTCGAAAGGGATTCAGTTGGTGCCGTTATACTTGGTGACTACCTACAGATTTCTGAAGGCGACAAAGTAAAATGTACGGGTCGTATTTTAGAAGTACCTGTTGGTGAAGCGCTCATGGGGCGTGTTGTTGATGCTTTAGGAACACCGATAGATGGTAAAGGTCCTATTGATACCGAATTTTCATCCCCTATTGAGAAAGTGGCACCTGGTGTTATTTCTCGAAAGTCAGTTGATCAGCCAGTACAAACAGGGTTGAAAGCGATTGATGCGATGGTGCCCGTTGGTCGTGGCCAGCGAGAGTTAATCATTGGAGATCGTCAGACAGGTAAAACGGCGGTTGCAATTGATGCCATTATTAACCAGAAAGGGTCTGGTATTAAATGTATTTACGTTGCGATTGGCCAAAAAGCGTCATCAGTAGCCTCTGTTGTTCGTAAGCTTGAAGAGCACGGCGCAATGGATCACACCATTATCGTCAATGCTTCTGCATCAGATTCTGCGGCAATGCAATTTATCGCACCTTATGCAGGTTGCGCGATGGGTGAGTACTTCCGGGACATCGGTGAAGATGCACTCATTATCTATGATGATTTGACCAAACAAGCATGGGCTTACCGTGAAATATCACTGTTACTTCGTCGCCCACCAGGACGTGAAGCATATCCAGGTGACGTTTTCTATTTGCATTCACGGTTATTAGAGCGTTCAGCTCGAGTAAATGCAGAACACATTGAAAAAATCACAGACGGTAAAGTCAAAGGCAAAACAGGTTCATTGACTGCATTGCCTATCATTGAGACACAAGCAGGTGACGTATCTGCATTCGTACCAACGAACGTGATTTCAATTACAGACGGCCAGATATTCTTAGAATCTGATTTGTTTAATGCCGGTATTCGTCCAGCAATTAACGCGGGTCTGTCGGTATCGCGTGTTGGTGGTAGTGCACAAACTAAAATCATTAAGAAGCTCGGCGGTGGTATTCGTTTAGCACTTGCACAATATCGTGAATTAGCCGCATTTGCTCAGTTCGCATCTGACTTAGATGATGCAACACGTAAGCAACTAGAGCGTGGTCAGCGAATTACTGAATTAATGAAACAAGCTCAGTATGCGCCATTATCTACAGCAGGCATGGCCTTCTCATTATTTGCAGCTAACGAAGGTTATTTAGATGACGTTCCTGCAACTAAAGTAGTTGATTTTGAAGATGCCTTGCAATCTTACTTAAACAATAACCAAAAAGCTTTGATAGACAGCATTAACGAAGCATGTGATTACAACGACGACGTTGAAAAAACAATGCATGATGCGCTAAAAGACTTTAAAGACAAGCATACTTGGTAAGCGATTATGGCAGTTGGTAAAGAAATTCGCACACAGATTGCGAGTATTAAAAATACTCAAAAAATCACCTCTGCTATGCAGATGGTTGCTGCGAGTAAAATGCGTAAAGCACAAGAACGGATGACATCTGCAAGACCATATGCAGAAAAAATTCGAAGTGTCATCTCGCACATAGCAGCAGCTCATACAGAATATCAACACTCATATTTAGTTGAACGTGAAGTAAAGCGTGTTGGCATTATTGTAATATCGAGTGATCGAGGTCTCTGTGGCGGTCTAAATATTAATCTATTTAAACCCGTTTTAGCCAAATTGACTGAGCTTGAAGAGCAGAAAATCGAAGTACGCATGTGCACTATTGGTTCTAAAGCGTCATCGTTTTTCAAGCGCATTATGGGCAAAAGAATCATTGCTGAATCGACCCAATTAGGTGACGCACCTTCAATCACTGATTTAATTGGCTCAGTCAAAGTGATTCTTGATGCTTATGAAAATGGCGAAATTGATGAAATTTTGCTGGCTTACAATGACTTTGTTAACACCATGACACAGAGTCCTACAATAGAGCAGCTTGTTCCAATCAAAAAAGGTGAAGAGAAAGAACTTCAGCATTACTGGGATTACCTCTATGAGCCAGAATCAAAATCTGTACTAGATGGCCTAATGACACGTTACGTTGAATCATTGGTCTATCAAGGTGTTGTTGAAAACAATGCCAGTGAACAAGCGGCACGAATGGTTGCAATGAAATCTGCAACAGATAATGCCGGCGAATTTATTGATGAATTACAGCTTATCTACAACAAAGCTAGACAAGCTGCCATCACCCAAGAAATATCAGAAATTGTTGGCGGCGCTGCGGCACTTTAAGCAATTACGAATTACACTGAAAAGTTACAAAAGGATAAAAGCATGAGTTCTGGAAACGTGGTTGAAGTCATTGGTGCGGTAGTCGATGTTCAATTCCCGCGGGACTCAATACCCAAAGTTTACGAGGCTCTGGTTGTTGATGAACTGTCTCTCACATTAGAAGTACAACAACAGCTTGGTGATGGCATTGTTAGAACCATCGCAATGGGTACAACCGACGGCTTAAAACGTGGTTCCTCTGCTAGTGGTACTGGTGCTCCTATCTCTGTTCCTGTTGGCGAAGAAACTCTTGGCCGTATTATGGACGTACTAGGAAACCCAATTGATGAAAAAGGTGACATTGGCGCAAAGAAAGCAATGCCCATTCACCGCAAAGCCCCTAGCTTTGCCGACCAGTCAAGTGCAACAGAGTTATTAGAAACAGGCATTAAAGTAATCGACTTAGTTTGCCCATTTGCGAAGGGTGGTAAAGTTGGTTTATTTGGTGGTGCGGGTGTTGGTAAGACCGTTACCCTTATGGAATTAATCAGTAACATTGCTCGTGAACATTCAGGCTTCTCTGTATTTGCAGGTGTTGGAGAGCGTACACGTGAAGGTAATGATTTCTATCACGAAATGACTGAAGCGGATGTTATTAGTAAAGTTGCGCTCGTATATGGTCAAATGAATGAGCCTCCAGGAAACAGACTTCGTGTCGCGTTAACCGGCTTAACAATGGCGGAACATTTTCGTGATGAAGGCCGTGACGTATTACTGTTTGTTGATAATATTTATCGTTACACGCTTGCGGGAACAGAGGTATCTGCACTGTTAGGTCG
>JABHGC010000210.1 GCA_018672285.1 Methylococcales bacterium | reverse complement strand
TTTATGCGGTCACATAAGTATGTGAATTAAGTTGAAGAGCCGTATGAGGGAAATCTTCAAGTACGGTTCTGTGAGGGGCATTATGTTTCCTTGCATTTTATTAATTTAAATAAAAGGAGACATCAATGTCTACTCTACAACAGTATGTGTTGATTACGTTGTTGCTCAGTTGGGTTGGTAGCGCTCAAGCCATCAATTTAGACAGTTTACCGAGTGCAGAGAGTCAGGTTGATCGGGCGCCATCTGGCAGTTGTGAATATGTCGATGATGCTCGGTTACTTCGTGTTGCCTGGGTAATTGATGATATTAAAGCAGGTAAAACTGTTGAGCCTTTATTGATTACGGCAGATACCTACGTGGTGATGGGGTCTAAAATTCGCCGGGCACTTGGGCGAAATGTGATTGTTTTGACAAAGGACTGCGTGAAATTGGCATCGGCATTAGGGGAGTTAACCAAGCCAATAACAATGCCCTTTGTACAGGCTGCACATTTGTTGACTGAATCGATACGCGTTGGAGATGAAAAGTTGATCCAATTTATTGCGACGAACATTAGGGCAGAGGCATTGACCGCTGAAGCAGCATTATCGTTGATTGCTGTTGCGCCTTACCCTAATACAGTGAGAGATAAAATTTCTGAGGTCTACCAATTAAAGGGGGATCGAAAGAAAAATTACTCATTGCTGGAGTTATTCGTTGCAATGGGTGGGCGGCTGAATGTCCCGACAAATGTGAATATGTCGAATGGTAACCGGTTCTTCTTTGGAGAGAATAAATACTCATACGCCAGTGTGTATGAGGGTCACAAGGAAACCATTAATAATTTTAAGGCTGCGCTAGAGCTGGCAGGATTTGTGATAAAAGTTAAGTAATCAGCGCCAGCTGAGAGAGGTTAGGGTGTCACTCTTGCTCTATTAAAACCATCAAATTCAACTATACTTATGTATGTGTGTACATTATTGACATATCTTTGAAAAAGTTGAGTGATATGGGTTTGAAACAGCGCTTCCTTAACCAAACGGTAGCCATGCTTGGGCTGGCTGTGCTTGGTGTTATTGGTTTAACCTCGTTTTTATTCGTTGCCTTTCAAGACAATTGGCAATGGGCGTTGGTTTTGTGTGTGTCGCTTGGACTGCTTGGACTGGCGTTTAACTTAAAATTATCGGCTTATAAGAAAGCACTTGCTCAGGTTTCGGCAACCGTTGAGGGCTATCACCAAAACCAACTGGAACCGCTGAACGAAAAACAATTTGATGCCTCTGTATTGCCAGTCTTGAAAGAGTGCCACGTTGCATTTGAGAAGTTGACGTCTAACAGTGCGCTATTTTTAGACGTTTCTCACCAACTGGCTGACCATGCTGAATCCCTGTCAGGAAATGCGACCAATATTGGTATCCACATGGATACGCAACAACTCAACACTTCCCATGTTAAAGAACAATTAGAGATAATCAAATCCGCGTTGGTCATTTCCAATGATACGGCATCTCAGGCCAGGGATGTGGCGGGTCGTTCAGAGAGAGAAGGGAGTAGCGGTAAAGTGGTGATGACAAAAGCCATGTCTCATATCATGACGCTATCCTCTGCGGTAAACGATGCAGGTGAAATGATTAACAGCTTAGGGGCTGATAGTAAGTCCATTGGTGGCATTGTTGGGGTGATTAATTCCCTGGCTGAGCAAACTAATTTGTTGGCGCTAAATGCGGCTATTGAGGCTGCAAGAGCCGGTGAGGCGGGTCGTGGTTTTGCCGTTGTGGCAGATGAGGTGAGAAATCTTGCGAGTAAAACGCAAGGTGCAACCTCTCAGATTAGTGGCATTATTCAAAAATTATTGGATCATGTGTCCGGTGCGGGTGAGATTATTGAGCAATGTGTGAGTTTAAGTGCGGAATCTGATGACATGATGGAGAAGATGATTACCTCTTACTCTGAGATTGTCAGCATGATGGTGGAGGTCAACCAGCTTGGCGATAACCTAGCTTCTGCAACGCTTAGCGAGTCTAGTGCTACTGAGGCGTGTTGTATTGAGTTATTAGTCGTTGAGCAATTAAGTACTTCGACGACAAATCGTTTGACGGATTTAAAATCGGCAAGTGTGGAATTGAGAAGCCTTGCCGGTCAGTTGGCAGCACTGGCAAGTGTTGGCGAGAGTGATGTTGAAGATGAAGTAGAGCTGAGTATTTTCCAATAGTGGAATGAGTCTGAAGGATGCCTATATCAGCAGCAAATAAGCGTTACCTTAATAAGTGTGTGTGTTTGCGCAAATATTGGTCAATATGATTAACCGGTATCACGTTCATC
>JABHGC010000088.1 GCA_018672285.1 Methylococcales bacterium | reverse complement strand
TCTGTACACAACATTTGACTATAACTCCGATTTGTTCAGTGGAAGACCTTTTATTGATTTTTGGAAATAAAGGCAAGCAATCTGGATTTATCAATTTTCGTTGAATACCATAACGATAGAAATTCTTAATCGTTGAAGCTTCATTAGCTAATGTTAGTAATTTTACTGTTGGGGCATACGACTTTCTATGCTTGTGATAACCGTCAAATGTATGGGCTGGGATTGAATTTATTTTTATATTCTCACCCACAAAAGAAAGGTAATGCTTCATTTGGCTTCTAATTGCTGACCACCGAGCTTTTGTGATGTGGATATTGATGTCTTTTTCTCTATGCTCTAAATATTCTTCAACCAACTCCTTAGTAGTCTTTTCAAAGATTATTTCCCCGTTCCTCATTTTTGACCTGAGGTCCAAATACAGCTCCTCAGCTTCCAGCTTAGCCTCATCCAAGTCCGGGGTTCGCAGTGATTTACGGAAATACTGCCCTTTCGTAAGTCTATCGTTTGATTTAAACCAAACCCTCATCTGCCATATTTTGCCAGATTGATTAGTGCGAAAAAGTTTTACCCTTCCAGAAAAGATTTCTTCCTCTTCTGTTGCCCAGTTCCCTTTTGATTTTCGGGGGGCTCTTTTCTTAGGGGACTTATGGTCGGGAATAGTTGCCATATTTTGTAAAATCTTTGAAAGTCTAATAAACAAATCATTGATTTTACAGCATAGTTTGTAACTATTTGTAAGTCAAAAAAAAAGGAAATACAGAGATATCCTTTTTAATTACAATCACTTACGAATACAAGTGGAAATCGACTTTATTCCCACTCGATTGTGCCAGGCGGTTTACCCGTTATATCGTAAGCGACACGGGAAATTCCATCCACTTCATTGACGATTCTTCGAGCCAGCAACTCAAGCAAATCATAAGGCAAGTGCGCCCAGCGCGCCGTCATAAAATCAATGGTTTCAACAGCGCGTAGCGCGACAACATAATCATAGCGGCGGCCATCCCCCGTGACGCCAACCGACTTAACCGGTAAAAATACGGCAAAAGCTTGGCTAACCTGATCATATAAGTCATGGGCTCTAAGCTCTTCAATGAAGATCGCATCGGCACGACGTAGAATATCTGCATACTCTTTTTTCACTTCACCCAGTATTCGAACGCCGAGACCAGGGCCAGGGAATGGGTGCCGGAACACCATATCTCTTGGCAAACCTAACTCCATACCAATTTTACGCACTTCGTCTTTAAACAATTCTCGCAAGGGTTCGACTAATTTAAGTGTCATGTCGTCAGGCAAACCACCCACATTGTGATGCGACTTTATCACATGTGCTTTACCTGTTTTACTACCCGCAGATTCAATCACATCAGGGTATATGGTGCCTTGGGCCAACCATTTTGCCGTGGTGAGTTTTTCTGATTCTTCTTGGAAAACGTCTATGAACAAGCCGCCAATCACTTTGCGTTTTTTCTCTGGGTCTGAAACCCCTTGCAAACCATCTAAGAACCGATCTTCGGCATTCACTCTAATGACTTTTATGCCCATGTGCTCTGCAAACATGGTCATTACCTGATCACCTTCATCAAGTCTTAATAGACCGTTATCGACAAACACACAGGTCAATTTATCACCAATGGCACGGTGCAACATCACCGCAACAACAGATGAGTCAACGCCACCTGATAAGCCTAAGATCACTTCATCATCACCCACTTGCTCACGGATGGTATTAATGGCATCGTCAATGATAGTCCCAGGTGTCCACAATGCATCGCAGCCACAAATACCGTGCACGAAGCGCTCAATAATACGCATACCTTGTTTCGTGTGGGTTACTTCAGGGTGAAATTGGATGCCATAATAGTGCTTATCCTCATTCGCAATACCTGCGATTGGCGCACTCTCAGTACTTGCAATGATTTTAAAGCCATCAGGCAAGTCCGTAACACGATCACCATGGCTCATCCAAACATCAAGCAGGCCGAAACCTTCTTCAGTCACATGGTCTTCAATGTCTTTTAATAGTGCTGAGTGGCCATGCGCTCTGACTTGTGCATATCCATATTCATGGGTATCTGCACTTTCAACAGCACCACCGAGTTGGGCGGTCATGGTTTGCATGCCGTAACAAATGCCTAATATCGGGACGCCTGCATCAAAAACAGCCTGAGCCGCTTTGGGTGCATCATCAGCCGTCACCGTTTCTGGCCCGCCAGAAAGAATGATGCCATTAGCTGAAAATTTAGTGATGTGATGCTCATCGACATCGTAAGGGAAAATTTCACAGTACACACCCGCCTCTCGAACTCGTCTTGCAATGAGCTGAGTGTATTGTGAGCCGAAGTCCAAAATTAAAATTCGATGTGCGTGAATATTGGTATCTTGGGTCATGAGGGCATCCTGTATGACGTGATGAGTTTTAATCGATAAAGACTTTCACCCTTGCAGGTTATTGATGAAAAAACCTGAGCAAGGGCAAAAAATAGAGTGCTAGCTAGAAGTACGGTAGTTAGGTGCTTCTTTGGTAATGGTGACATCATGCACATGGCTTTCACGCATACCAGCACCTGAAACACGGACAAACTCAGGTTGGGTCCGCATGTCATCAATCGTGGCGCAACCGGTATAACCCATGCTTGATCGAATACCACCGATCATCTGGTGAATAATTTGAATCACAGGCCCTTTAAACGGCACTCGGCCTTCAATGCCTTCTGGTACAAGCTTTTCAACTTGGTTGGTTTCTTCTTGGAAATAACGGTCTTTGGAACCCTCTTTCTGTGACATAGCGCCCATTGAACCCATGCCACGGTAAGATTTATACGTTCTACCTTGGAACAACTCAACTTCACCAGGTGACTCTTCTGTTCCTGCAAACATGCTGCCTAACATCACACAATGACCGCCTGCTACAAGCGCTTTCGCAATATCACCCGAATAGCGGATACCACCATCAGCAATCACGGGCACGCCAGTCCCTTCTAATGCTTCAGCCACATTGGCAATAGCCGTAATTTGCGGCACACCAACACCGGCGATTATTCGTGTTGTACAAATAGACCCAGGGCCAATACCGACTTTTACAGCATCAGCACCTGCATCTTTTAATGCAATGGCTGCTGCGGCAGTTGCAATATTACCACCAATGACTTGCACATCAGGGTAGTTATCTTTAACCCAACGGACGCGATCTAACACGCCTTTAGAATGACCATGCGCGGTATCGACCACAATCACATCAACACCCGCTTTCACAAGGGCATCTACACGCGCTTCAGTACCATCTCCTGTACCAACCGCAGCACCCACTCGTAAGCTACCTGTGTCGTCTTTACTGGCAAGCGGAAAGTCTGTTTCTTTCTGAATGTCTTTTACTGTGATTAAGCCACGTAATTTAAAAGCTGAATCTACCACCAACACTTTCTCGATGCGGTGTTTGTGGAACAAGCCAAGGATTTCTTCTCGGGTAGCATCTTCAGTGACGGTAATTAAGTCTTCTTTACGCGTCATGATGTTGTAAACAGGATCATCTGGCTTGGTTTCAAAGCGCATGTCACGCCCGGTCACAATACCCACTAAATCATCACCATCAACGACAGGTACACCCGAAATACCTTTCTTGCGGGTTAACGCCATCACTTCACCAATGTGTGTTTGTGCAGTGACCGTGAAGGGGTCTCTAATCACACCAGATTCGTATTTTTTAACTTTGAGCACTTCTTTAGCTTGCTCAGCAATGGTCATATTTTTATGAATAATGCCAATGCCACCTTCTTGTGCAATGGCAATAGCCAACCTAGACTCAGTCACGGTATCCATTGCTGCTGACATGAAAGGAATATTTAACGTGATGTTTCTCGTTAAATTTGTTTTTAAAGTGACATCTTTTGGCAATACGCTTGAATGTGCAGGCAGCAATAAAACATCATCAAAAGTTAAAGCTTCTTCGACTACTCGTAGCATTGCATTTCTCCGCAGATCCATAAAACGGCACATTATAGGGTTGTCGCATGTATAGGACAATAGATTTATATGAATATTAGTGAAATACCGTTACACCTCATTCTGCGCGCATGTGCGGGAACAATAAGACGTCTCTAATAGAGGGTGAATCAGTGAGTAACATCACTAAGCGGTCAATCCCAATACCCTCACCTGCAGTAGGCGGCATCGCGTATTCTAAAGCACGTATATAATCCGCATCATAATGCATCGCCTCATCATCACCTGCGTCTTTCTCGTTAACCTGAGCTTGGAACCTTTCGGCTTGATCTTCCGCATCATTTAACTCTGAGAAGCCATTTGCGATCTCACGGCCACCAACAAAAAACTCAAACCGATCCGTCACAAAAGGGTCAGCATCACTTCGGCGTGCCAGTGGTGACACCTCAGCAGGGTATTCCGTGATAAAAGTAGGCTGCTTTAATTCATGCTCAACCGTTTTTTCAAAGATTTCAATTTGTAATTTACCTAACCCGTAACTGTCTTTCACCAAGACATTGAGTTCGTTCATTCGAGCACGTAGTGCATCTGCATTTTGCAAATCATCTGCCGTCATACTCGGGTTAAATTTGAGAATGGAGTCAGCCACTGAAATGCGGTCAAACGGTTGCGAGAAGTCATAACTGTCTCCCTGATATTCTACCGTTTGTGAGCCAACACAGGTCTGGGCTAAACCACGAAGCAATTCTTCAGTGCGATCCATTAAAATGTGATAGTCCGCATAAGCTTCATAAAACTCTAACATGGTAAATTCTGGGTTATGCCGTGTGGACAAGCCTTCATTTCTAAAGCTTCGATTGATTTCAAACACGCGCTCAAAACCACCTACGACCAGGCGCTTTAGGTATAATTCAGGCGCGATACGCAAATATAAATCCATGTCTAATGCATTATGCTTGGTAATAAAAGGGCGCGCTGTCGCTCCACCAGGAATCACATGCATCATGGGTGTTTCAACTTCCATAAACCCACTATCTGCAAAATATTGTCGAATGTAGGCCACAATTTTTGCACGCAGCTGAAACACTTTGCGAGACTCATCACTTACGATCAAATCTACGTACCGTTGACGATAACGTGTCTCTTGGTCTTTCAAGCCAGACCATTTTTCAGGCAGTGGACGTAAGGACTTTGTCAGCAATTCTGCTGTCGCAGCGCGTACACTTAACTCGCCCTTTTGGGTTTTAAACAGCTCACCCTCTACCGCGATGATGTCTCCCATATCCCATTTTTTAAATTCGGCATAGACCCCTTCAGGTAAAACATCTCGCTGCAGAAACAATTGCAGTTTTCCGGACATATCTTGCAAGGTAACAAAACTGTTTTTACCCATCACCCGCTTTAGCATCATGCGGCCAGCTACTTTAACAACCCGCTTTTCAGCAGCCAACGCGTCCTTTTCCATGTCGCCATATTGCGCTTGCAAGTCATCAGCAACCGCATCTCGACGAAAATGGTTAGGGAAAGCAATGCCGTTGTCACGGATGGCTTGTAATTTTTCACGACGAAGGGCAATCAGTTTGTTTTCTTCAGACATCTTGTTTCCTTAAATCTTATAAACCGCTTTTTAGACTGGCTTCAATAAAAATATCTAACCCACCATCTAAAACAGCCTGGGTGTTTCCTGTTTCAACCAACGTTCTTAAATCTTTAATTCGAGATTGATCTAATACATAAGACCTAATCTGACTTCCCCAACCAATATCGGACTTTGTCTCTTCCAAAGCCTGTTGATCAGTCATTCTTTTTTGCAATTCTAGCTCATATAACTTCGCTTTAAGCTGCTTCATGGCAGTGGCTTTATTCTTATGCTGTGAGCGATCATTTTGGCATTGCACTACCGCGTTGGTCGGCAAGTGCGTAATCCTGACTGCTGACTCGGTCCGGTTGACGTGCTGCCCACCTGCACCGCTAGCACGGTATACGTCAATGCGTAAATCAGAAGGGTCAATGTCTATATCAATGTCATCATCCACTTCTGGAGAGACAAAAACCGACGCAAAGGAAGTATGCCGACGATTACCAGAGTCAAACGGGGATTTCCTGACCAAGCGATGTACGCCTGTTTCAGTACGCAACCAACCAAACGCGTACTCACCCTTGATTAATAGCGTTGCACTTTTAAGGCCTGCAACCTCACCTGGCTGCTCGTCTATCATCTCAACTTCGTAGCCATGCGCCTCACTCCAGCGTAGATACATGCGTAGCATCATGTCAGCCCAGTCTTGCGCCTCTGTACCACCGGAACCCGATTGGATATCTAAGAATGCGCTGCATGAGTCCATTTCACCTGAGAACATCCGGCGAAATTCGAGTTTTTCCAACTCACGTTCTAATACACCCAAGTCTTTTACAATACTTTCAATGGTGTCAGTGTCATTTTCTTCGACGGCAATCTCAAGGAACTCTGCGCCATCTTCAAGGCCTGAGTGCATTTCATCAATGCCATTGACGACAGCCTCTAATGCTGAGCGCTTTTGGCCTAAGGTTTGAGCCAGTTGTGGGTCATTCCAGACATCCGGACTTTCAAGCTCCCTTAAAACCTCTTCTAAGTCTTCTTGCTTCTGGGGGTAGTCAAAGATACCCCCGAATGACATCGACGCGCTCAGTCAATTCAGTGATTTTGTGCTTAATTTGGCTAACTTCCACCAGACCGCTCCCCATATAAACGGAATTAAATAAGCACGGAAGTGTACCCTATCTTGATCCTGCCAGCTAGCAACATAGATCGGTTGTTAGATCTAGTGAACACCCTCTATAGGGATCGAAAAGGTAAAAATCGCACCACCTGTTTCATTATTACCCGCTTTGATGACCCCTGAATGACCATCAATGATCCGCTTACTAATGGCTAACCCCAAGCCAGTCCCCCCTGCGCTGCTTTTGGTTTTACTGCTTTGAACAAACTCATCAAAGACACTTTCTAACTCTGACTCAGGTATGCCAACACCTTCGTCGGACACACTCACTGTTACGCAAGGCACCCCAAAAAAAGGCGGCTGCGGTAGTGTTTCTAGTAATATTTGAAGCTTAATTTTCTTGCCTTCCGGCGAAAATTTAATGGCATTAGACAATAAATTGACAAACACTTGGTTGATTTTTTCTGAGTCACAAATTACTTTTGGCAACGCATCGGCACACACCATTTCGCAGAGAATATTTTTCTCGGCCATCAAGGCCTCCAAACCTGTAAATGCGGACTGATAAATATGCTCTATATGCATAGGCTGGAAGTAGTAGTCGACTCTATCTGCCTCTAGCTTCGACAAATCGAGTAAATCATTCAACAACCTCAGCAAGCGCTGCCCACTCACATTAATATTGTCAAAATAACGCGCCAAACTAGGCTCATCTCTCTCCTCTAACAATTCCGAGCCAAGGTTTGAGAAACTTAAAATACCGTGCATTGGTGTTCTTAACTCATGTGACATATTGGCTAAAAATTCTGACTTTGCTAAGTTTGCATGCTCAGCTACCTCTCGCGCTCGGACTAACGCGAGGTCAGATTCCTTGCGCTGAGTAATATCCGTGATCAATAGCAACCTATCTTCTTCCATAAAAATTTGTAGCTGACTAATACTGACATATAGCCAATCACCAGACTTAGTGATTGCGTGAGTTTCATAGCTTTTAAACCACTCACAGTCGATCACCATATTCGACAAAATTTCTTCCAACTCTAACTGTGCAACCAAGTCAGCAATATCCATTTTTTCAGGATGAAACCCAAACATTTGTTTAAAGCTGTTGTTACTTGATCTCACATAACCTCGATGCACAGCAAGCAAGCCTTCAGGGATAGACCCCAAAATACGCTCGGTGTAAATATTACTCTGTACCACGGAGGATGTTTGCTTAATAAGCTGCTTATCACGCTCTCTGAGGCGCACATGTGTACTCAGGCGCGCTAACAGCTCCCAATGCTTAAAAGGCTTGGTAATAAAATCCGATGCCCCTAATTCAAACGCATGCTCAATGTCTTCTTGCCGATCTAGAGACGACACAACAATGACCGGAATGCTCGGCTTATAGTTCATCGCCGCTAACGTTTTTAATACATCGAATCCATCCATGACAGGCATCATGATATCCAACAAAATGATATCAACCTGATGCGCTTGAACAAACTCAATACATTCCTGCCCATTGATGGCTTCTATGACACTGTAATGTTTGCTGACTAACTTCTTTAATATAGCGCGATTGACAGCATTGTCATCCGCAATCAAAACTTGGAAATTTTTGTTTTCTACTGGGTTAATACTCATGTGCCGTACGCAAACTTAGACGTCCTAAATACCATTGATTAAAGTATAGATGTTATTTGATATAGGTCATCCTTCTTTCTACAGTGTCATGACAGAATAGACTCATCGTAGTTAATCACAGGAGGCTAAGCGTGGTATCAGATAACAATGAAAAAGAGCAACTTGACGAAAAACTTGCCAAGACCCATAAAGAAACATTGATGTCTAGCAACTACCCATATAAATCTAAAATGGGTCGCCAGGAATATGAAACACTGAAACAAGAACTACAAATTGAGCTATTAAAAATGCAAAACTGGGTTCAAGAATCTGGTGAACGCGTAGTGGTCTTATTTGAAGGTCGTGATGCGGCCGGTAAAGGGGGCACCATTAAGCGCTTCATGGAGCACATGAACCCTCGTGGCTCTCATGTGATTGCCCTTGAAAAACCTAACAATAATGAATCTGGACAATGGTACTTTCAACGTTACGTTAAGCACCTTCCCACAAATGGTGAAATCGTGCTATTTGACCGCTCATGGTACAACCGCGCAGGCGTTGAAAGAGTCATGAATTTTTGCACGCCTAAAGAGTACTTAGAATTCATGCGCCAAGCCCCCGATTTAGAAAGGATGTTAGTTAGAAGTGGTATCCGCTTATTCAAATTATGGTTTTCAGTGAGCCAAGAGGAGCAACTCAGGCGGTTCCAAAAACGCAGAACAGACCCTCTAAAACAATGGAAGTTAAGCCCTATTGATTTAGCATCATTGGATAAATGGAATGATTACACCAGTGCCAAAGAAGACATGTTTTTTTACACAGACACGAATGACGCCCCATGGACAGTCATTAAATCTGACGATAAAAAACGTGCAAGAATCAATGCACTTCGGCATATCTTAAACGAGCTGCCGTACCCTAATAAAAACCCTGACATCATCATCAAACCTGACCCATTAATACTTGGCAAAGCCATTCATAGCTCACAAAGCGACAGTTCATAAGGAGGGTTACAATGTCCCATAGTCAACAAGAACATGCGATGCAAATCGTGAAACAATTCAAAGGTCAATTAACACCAGAAGCGATCGACTTAGTCACTGAAGATCATTTTGCTGAGCTAGCAATACTCATCGAGTCAGCAATCAGCACCAGCGTACTAACTGAGCTAGAAACAGTCGCTGATGAATTAAGCGCTCTGGCTAAAAAATATCGCCAGCAAGCTGAACATTATACTGACTAAGTAAAAAATGAGATGTCGGCCCTCTCTGACTAGGGTAAAGAGGGTCGTCAGGTAGCAATTTAGCAGATTTACGCTATAACCTTATATAACAGTCCAACTGACCATAAGGTTATAACCATGGAAATAAAAACATTTCACGATAGCGCTACGTGGACTTTAAGCCACATTGCGTACGACGCCGAAACCAAAGATGCCGTCATCATTGACCCGGTTCTAGACTTAGACACCATTGGCTGGCGAACACACACAGATAGTCTACAACTGCTGGACGCTTTTATCGCTGAGCATGGTCTGAATGTACACTATATATTAGACACCCATATTCATGCAGACCACCTATCGGGCATGCAATACTTAAAAGACAAGTACCAAGCAAAGCTTGTGATCAATAAAGCCATCACAATTGTGCAAGAAACGTTCAAAGACGTGTTTAATATGGCCTCAGATGCAGACGGTCATGAGTTTGATGTTTTAGTCAGTGATGGAGACACGTTAACTGCAGGCAGTTTAAACTTTAAGGTTCTTCACCTTCCAGGCCACACCCCTGCCTGCACTGGCTTTCACATTGAAAATGCCGTTTTCACCGGTGACGCACTGTTTATTCCAGACATAGGAACCGGTCGCTGTGACTTTCCTAAAGGCAGTGCCTCGGACTTATTTAATTCGGTTACCACTAAACTCTATAGCTTGCCAGACGATACCCGTGTATTCCCTGGACATGATTACCCAGGCGATCATCGAGACCTTAGAATGGAAACCACCATTGGTGAGAGTAAAGCCGATAATGTTGATTTGCCAGCAAGCCGAGATAAAGAAGGTTATATTAAGTTCATGGAAGACCGTGACAAAACCTTGCCTCTACCTCGCCTTATTTACCAGGGTGTACAAGTTAATATGGCAGCAGGGCAACTGCCAAAAGCCGAGAGTAATGGTGCCCAATATTTGAAAATCCCCATCTACAACGACAAATAATCATCTAAATAGAGACGGTTACCCTACCCTTTAACACTTGGTACGGGTAATTTGACCGTCCATCCAAAACCAGTCTCACCCAAAACTCATCTCTGTTAGAATATCCTTATATTAAGAATATCACACTTACTTATAAGGCCGCTATCCATGAACAAAGTCACCACATCAGTCGTTAGTTGTTCGATTTTTATTGCATCCAGTATGGTTACCATGCAAGCCCACGCAGGATTTTTTGACCGGATCACTGACACCATTGGAAGCATCTTTGATGGCGTTAAAGATACCGTTGGAAACGTTGTTGACGTTGTTGTAGATATTTCAGATAGCATTGAAGATGGCATCGACACAATTGGTGACATCAGTGACGACATCGCAGGCAAAATTGGTAAAACCATTGGTGACCTTGTATTAACCCCAGCTTTAGAACTCACCATCGACCAATACTTAAAATTCAGCAAAATCCTTCCTGGTGATTTTGGTGACCAAGCACTCGGCGTTATATTTGTAGAAGTACTAAAAAGCGACGGTATTACCAACCAATTACTCCGTTTTGCAAAAACCAACCCCGCCATCATCACTTTATTGATCCACACCATCAATGAGAACCCTGAGCTGCTAGACAGCATTGCCGAAAACCTAGAACGCGACAACACTTTCGGCGAGCTATTTACAGAACTGGCTTTAATGGATGGCAAAGAATACCAAGATCTAGCACAATTCTTCTTTGATAAAATCAATGCCACCTTGTACCGCGCACTCACCATCAACATGGTCAACTCAAAACTCACCAGTTTAAATGTCGCCAAACTCATGGAAAAACATGGTGCGGATGAGCTTCAAGCAGGACGACCATTCAATGACGTCTTCTTTGATATTGGTAGCCCTGCTGATAACGAAGATGGAAACGAGTTATCTAACGAACGTTTATTCTTTGCTTTGATGCAAACCCCAGAGTCAGCGGCTTTATTTGTCAGAACCTTATTTACAATGGATATTCAGCAACAACAAAAATTGCTTGAATTTTCATTCAATGGCACCGAAGTCTTAGCTGATGGTAGTATTGCAACACATAAAGATGCTGCCTTTTTTAATGCCTACGCGATTACATCAGGTATCGCCCTTTCAGCGAGTGAAAACAATGGCCCAGTACCCGCGTTTGATTTAACCACCATTACACTCGATGACCTGAAAAAAGCAGCACCATTCTTATTCAAGTTTGATCGTAACGACAACATCATCGCATTTGCCAGTTACACTCGTAACTTCCTCATTGCATTATTCAGTGCAGATGAGCGCTTTAGCGACGAAGGTGCAGGCTTAGTTCTAGACACTGTGGAAGGCATGGTTAGCTCATTCGTCTTCAATGTTGTCATTAAAGGCATAGCTCCTGTCGATGACAATGCACCTGCACCTCACCCTGAGTTGTTTGATAAGCGTTAATCACAGGCACTCGTTCAAGCAATACTGAATGACTAAAGCAAAAAAAGCCACTCAACCTTAGGTTGAGTGGCTTTTTTATTGGCCGCAGTTCAATTTAATTTTCTGGCCAGGTGACAATATACTCTTGAATATCATCCGTAATGTCGTCCTCTGAGACGACTCTGTGCTTAATAGACACGCCGGCTTCATACACTGTATTAGGGTCACCTGACAATAATGGGTGCCACCAAGACAGTGGAATGCCTTCAGACAACATTCGGTATGCACACGTTGGTGGAAACCAGGCTAAATTTTCAACGGTTAGATGCGCGGGGGTTAAAATAAGACAGTCCGGCATTAACGTTTTTCTGTCGGTATAAACAGTACACTGGCAGCTTTCAGGGTCTGAATATTTGCAAACCACTTCAGTATAAGCAAGCGCGCCCGAATCTTCATCTTCAAGTTTTAACAGGCAGCACCGCCCACAACCATCACAAAGACTTTCCCACTCTTCTTTGTTCATCTCGCTGAGTGCTTTGCGTTCCCAAAAAGGAGCGTCATCTTCCATGAGCCAGCCTCACTTACCACATCTGTAAAAGGCTAAGGAGTATACGTTTTGATAATTGGAATATCTAGCGGGGCGTAACGAATTTTAGCATTTGCTTGTATAACAGAACGGCGGCCAGGTTGATTTGTTGCCATTTCAAGGCCGTCATTAGAGTCATCTTGCATGCTGCTAAATTCAGACCAATGCAAGCCTTTGAGCTTAGCTTCATGACTTAATCTGGCGCCTAATAATACTGGCGATTTTTTTACTTTGACCATATCACTATGAAAATCCGGCAGAAGCAACATTTCATCATTTTCAGGGAACATATCGCCCATAATAACCGGATCAGCTTGAGCACTACTCGCGGCAGCCAGCAATACCCACAACAGTACTTGTTTATTCATGCTTTTCATAACGACACTCGACATAAAATGATACTTTAAAGTATAGTCAGCTAACCTGACCAATAACTGAACATTGACATGAAATATTACTTAATTCTATACGTGATGTTACTAACACAAAACGCGATCGCATCCGCCTTAAAGTCAGACGAGGATTTAACTTTATTCCCGGTATATGGCGCATTGCAGCCCAACCAAAGCTGGCAAATTAACCTTCATGCTTGGGTCTTCGAAAAAGAAGAAAAACATTTTTTTAACCAACAAATCAACAAACAGTTCAGCAAAGTGCTCGAACTTAAAAAAAATACGGCTCAACAGCAACTGTTTCAGCAACGCCTAGCCCCTTTTCTTTATGACAGTGAAAGCAGTAAAGAAATCAAGCTCAGCTTGGGTAATATCTCTAAGCGGTTTGGCAAAACCCAATCTAATGGACACCTATACCAGCAAGTATGGTTAAAAGACCAGAAACCCGGCACATTAATGGTTAAATCAGATGAACGACCAGATCAACAAGCGAAGGTTTTTTTAATTCCTGAAACGGGCTTATCCATCATTTCAGACGTTGATGACACCATTAAAATCAGCCAAGTAACGGATAAAAAACGCCTACTCAAAAATACCTTTCTTGAACCCTTTAAAGCGGCAAAAGGCATGGCAGTGCGTTATCAACAGTGGGCCAAACAAGGGGCAGCCTTTCACTACTTATCAGCCTCTCCTTGGCAGCTCTACACACCACTTGCACAGTTTATTAAGCAATTTAACTTCCCTGCGGGCACCTTCCACATGCGCCAAATTAGGATTAAAGACAGCTCAATTTTTTCTTTGATCACATCCCCTAAGCACACATCCCCTAAGCAGTACAAATTGCAACAAATTGAACAAATATTACAAGACTTCCCCAAACGAACCTTCATTTTAGTGGGTGATTCAGGAGAATCTGACCCTGACATTTACACCGCAATCGGCATACGTCATCCGACTCAAATAGCACACATTTATATCCGCCAGGTAACACCAACTGCCCCAACCAAAAATGCAAAATTACAGGTTCCGTTCACCATTTTGCAGCCTTGAACGATGATGCTGCAGCCACTGCAAAGCAATGATAACCGTCGCGGAATCATGCTGAAAAACATCCGCTAACAACGCCTCAGCTGCGATAACATGGACCTTAATGTCCTCCCCCTCACTTTCTAACCCACAAATATCCCCCACAACAGTTGAATCTACCAACGCACAATACAAGCTGATTCGCTCAGTTGTCCCACCTGGGGATACAAAGTATTCAGCAATTTTTTCCAGTGCCAACAGCTCACAACCCGATTCTTCCACAGCCTCACGACGAGCAACCTCCTCATCAGACTCTCCCTGCTCAACAACCCCCGCACACAGCTCCATGAGCCACGCACCTTGAGGCCGATGCAATGCGCCAATACGAAATTGTTCGACCATCACCACCGCATCGGCAACGGGATCATACATCAACACCGCAACAGCATTGCCACGCTCTAACAGCTCACGCGTTAAGACAGCGCTTTCACCACCGGCAAATAAAGCATGTGTTAACTGGATAGATTGAAGCTGAAAGAAACCTTGATAAACAACGGTATTGCTCTTAACAGTAAAGTTCATTGCTGCTCTCTAGAATATATTGATGAGATAAAACTGATTTAACTACTGTGGCGTGCCATTCCAAGAGCGAGTTGGCTTATCATTACAGTAACCCCACAGACCTTCCCACCGAGCAGGGTAACCTGAATCTATAAATTTGACCTGAAAGTTACCCCAAAAGTAAGACTTCTGCTTGTTCAACCCGAGCCTTGGAGTATTACAACGGACATCAGAAGCATCTTGGACCCAATAACCATCATATCGATCTCTTTCACTGTAAATACCTGCCAAACCAAGAATGTAAATCAAGCCAGGCCTGCCATTATGTGTGTAGCTCCAGGTCGCAGTAGGACCAGATTCATCTTCAAAAACAACCTGACCATAAGTTGAATTCCAAACCTCATCAGAATAAGCACTGTTGCCTGCTAACAAACAAACGAAACCCAATGCACAGGCGCACACATTTTTCATATTTTATCCTTTACCTTTTCGTTGAATCCCAATTACCAAGCAATATCACTGCCATCAATATCAACAAACCGGCCTGAATCGGCAAGCGTTGATTGATCAATAATGGCCGATAATTTATCTATACACTGCTTGGTATTAATTTCAGCATTAGGCCCACCCATATCAGTCAACACCCAGCCAGGGTGTAATGCTAGGACGGTAATGCCTTGCGGTTGTAAATCAATAGACGCACTTTTAACTATGGCATTTAAAGCCGCTTTTGAAGCCCGGTATGGGTAACACCCACCAGAGCCATTATCAGCCATACTGCCCATTTTACTGGTCATGTTTGCCATGACCTTCAACCCACTCATTGCCACATGATCAACAAAAGCTTGCATCATCTCCATGGCTGAAAATGTATTGGCTGAAAATACGTCAAACCAATCTTGGGTATTATTACTCCCGAAAGGCACATTATTGCCATATACACCCGCATTGTTGAACAAAATATCAACCGGGTGCCCTTTCAACTCGCCGGCAAGGGTACGAATACTCTCTGGCAGAGTAACATCCAGGGTGTAAATCATGACATTTGAAAATACCGTTTTTAATTGGTTTAGTGCCGTCGCTTGTGATGTATCCCGACACGCCGCAATGACGGTCCAATCATGCTTAGCATAATGTTCTGCCAGAGCCAGCCCTATCCCTCTATTGGCACCCGTAATCAGTATTGTTGACATAGTATCACTCTCCTTTTGTAGTACTTGTTCTCAATAAAAGCAGGTCATCATTAATAACACACTGATCGCTGTGAGTACTATTGCCACAAAATTTAATGTCATTCAAAATCATTATTCACAGAGGGATTTGCGTAAACTGGTAGGGTCAAAAACGGTGAAGTGAATACTCAAAAGACAAAGCGAGCAACGGTGTTTATTCTTCAGGCGCAAAACCACGTCGTAAGGTATTTTCAGTGATGGTTCGTACGCGCAGAAATTGCAACAAATAATCCCTACCCCCGGCTTTTGCACCAATGCCGCTTAACCGATAACCACCAAAATCTTGTACACCCACTCTTGCACCGGTAATTTCCCGATTGATGTACAAATTCCCGACGACCAACTCTGTTTTAGCGCGCTCGATGTGGGTTAAATTACGAGAGAATAACCCCCCCGTTAAACCATAAACCGTATTATTCGCCACCTCAATCGCTTCATCAAATGTAGCCACAGGGATTAAGGACAGCACAGGGCCAAAAATTTCTTGCTGCGCCAAAATAGATTTAGGAGGAACATCTTTAAAAATGGCAGGCCCAACAAAATGCCCTTTACGCTGACTTAAATCAATGGCCAATGCCAAGGTGGCCACATCCTTACCCGTTTCAATAATCGACTCGAGCTGTTGCTTAACCTGCGCATTAATCACAGGTCCGAATTGATTTTCAGGGGACTCAGGAGAGCCTGTGATCAAGCTTTTGGTCGCTTCGATTAACCGCTCGCACAGGATGTCTTTAATACTATCTAGTACGATGACTCTCGAACATGCACTACATTTTTGCCCTTGAAAACCAAATGCTGAATGGACAATGGCCAACACCGCTTCATCAATATCGGCATCACTATCAACAATAATGGCATTTTTACCACCCATTTCTGCAATCACGCGCTTAAAATGATGCTGATAAATCTCCGGTTCTGCAGACGTTTTAATGATCTCACGCCCCACTTCCAACGAACCTGTAAATACAATAAATTTGATATTAGGATGGCTTACCAACTCCCGACCAATAACCTGGCCTGGCCCGGGTAGAAAGCTTAATACCCCTTTCGGCAAACCTGCTTGCTCTAACAGCTTGACGAACCAAGCAGCAACCGTTGCACCATCTGAAGAGGGTTTTAACACTAATGTATTACCGGTGACCAGAGAACCGGTGACCATGCCCACCATCAAAGCCAAAGGAAAATTCCAAGGCGATATAACCGCGCCAACCCCTAAGGACTCGTACCTAGACGTGTTAAGTTCTCCAGCCAAATGGTGGTTATGAGGCTCAATATAGGCTTTTGCATGATCACTATAATAGTGGAGAAAATCGATTGCCTCAGTGACATCAGCAACAGCCTCAACCCAACTTTTACCGACCTCCAACACCTGTAGCGCAGCAAATTCGTACAGTTGCTCCTCAAGCAAGGCTGCAACCTCTTTTAATAGCTGAATTCTCTTTTCCATCCCCCAAGCACGCCATGCAGCCAAATTTTCTCGCGCGATAAGAACAGCTTGCTTAACATCACTCTCTGTTGCTGCTGCAAAACGGCCGATCACTTGATCTGGAACACTTGGGTTATAGGAACAGAAGTGATGCTCTGCCGGAATCACCTCCCCTGCGATCATTAGAGGATAATCTTGGCCAATTTTTTGCTTAACCACTGCCAGGGCGCGTTCAAATTCATCACGCTCACTCGGCTCAATGAATTGTGTATGAGGAAAATTTTGAAACGATTGTTGACTTTCATGCTCTTTTTCTTCGCTGGCAACAACCAGAGGTGCAGAATAATCAGCATGGTGATCAGGCAACCCCATCATCACCAACATAGATTGGCTGGATGAATTTTCTAATAAACGCCGAACAAGATATGACATACCTGGCAATAATTGACCAAATGGTAAGTACACCCGAACTTGATAACCGCCTTCGATCACTTGCGTACATAAATTTTCACCCATCCCATACAGCATTTGGAACTCAAACTGATGAGGTTCTAAAGCAAATTCTTCCGCCATGACTTGAGCCACTACAACAGAACGCACATTATGCGTTGCTACAGCGGTATAAACTAATGATGGCTCGCTTAACAATTGTCTCAAGCAATGCTCATAGGCAATATCTGTCTCGCTTTTAGATGACCATACCGGGCATGGCCAGCCTTGTTGTTTTGCCAATATGGTTTCATGATCCCAATATGCCCCCCTAACTAAGCGGACAATAATTTTGTGATGACGTTGCTTGCACCACTTGAGCAGCTGCTCTACATCACTAACGGAATCTTTTAAATATGCTTGAATGGCAATACCAACATTTTCAACATGAAGGAACTCACGCTCCATCAATACACTTTTAAACGCATCAATAATGATATTTTTAAGTGCGTATTGTTCCATATCAAAAATAATCGTGACATTCTGGCTGGAGGCAGCGCGTAACAAAGCCCTTAACCGATCGGTTAATGCTTTCACACTGGCATCATGAGCAACCGGTGACAATTGAGAATATAAAGAAGATGGCTTGATCGACAAGTTAACAGGCTCATCACCGGGCTTAAGTTGGCTAGACAGTTGCTCTATTAAATTGAGATAAGTGGCTAAATAACGGTCTGACTCTGCATGGCTAACGGATATTTCACCCAGTAAATCCATACTCACTTTAGCGCCTTGCTTTGCCAGCGCCTCTTTCACTGAAAGCAATGACTTAAGATCATCACTGGCAAGAAAGCGCTTTGCTAGCACCTGAATCACTCTTCTAACCGTTGGCGCCACCAAATGTGAAGACACCGCCCTGTGGGTGCGATTTAACCCCCATTTGAGCAAGGACGGCAAAGGAAACTCATCCTCTTGAAAATAATCTTGCAAGTGATGAATGAGGTCTGCATCTTTTTGCAAGGTGGGTAACACATCAATAAAGCGTAACGCCTGAATTCGAAACTGAGGATCTGAGATAAGCTTATTGAAAAGAACGTCTATCCAGCTTTCTTTTTTTTTCTTTTTCGATTGCAATAAATCAAGCTGCGACAACAGAACGTCTAATTGTGCCTGTATTTTTGCTTCAACATCGGGTTGCTCACTCAGCTTATACATTTTATATTTCTATTTCTCTGAGATTAAATTCGATAACATCCTGCTCTTTACCAGATCCGATGGTAATTTTACCGCTCTGGTGCACCATCACTTCATCATGTAACAGACGATACTCACGCTTCCCTACATAGACCGTAGAGCCATTTGTGCTCTGATCAACCACCACAAAATAATTTGGTGGCCGAAACTCAATACGCGCATGCTCACGCGAAGCCACACCCGTTTTGGTCATCAAATCGTTTTTTCGACTACGACCAATGTTAATGCACGTGTTTTTCTGTCCTACGATGACCTCTTGACCGGCAAAGCACACCAGCATTTCATGACTCATTTTGCTGATTGAGGTTTCACATAAACGCAAAGAGGAGGTATCGGATAAGGCCATGGTTCTGTCATTTTCATCTTCCCAGACCACCTCATAAACGTCGGTTGTACCTGTCTTACCTTTCAGCCAAGCCGATTTAACCCAGCGCGTTAGTTGTTCAGGCATTTCCTCTAATAACAATTCTCGCGATGCGCCAGTTGTTAATATCTGGCCACGCCTTGCCTCTGCAATCACCCGAGCGGCAGTATTAACAGTATCACCAAAAAGATCCCCCCCCTCTTCAATCACATCGCCATAGTGAAAACCTATCCTAATAGATAACTTGACCCCTTCAGTGGGTGGCTCTTGGTCTACATATTCTTGCATATTCACCGCTGCCAATGAGGCATCACACACATCGGTAAATTGGCACATCACTTCATCACCAATGGTTTTAATAACACGCCCTTGATAATTCATTGCAAGCATAATGAGCTTATGCAAACAATTTTGCGTAATATGAAGCGCGATTTTATCACCCAGTGTTTCATATATTTTGGTGCTATCGCTGATGTCCACAAACAATACGCAAGCATGCGCTGGCAACTGTCCTGTGGTATTGAACGCTTCAGTCAATCCAAGTTTTCCTCTGCAATTTACATAGGTACACTTCGAGTATAGCAACTATGCTATAAGTTTATTGGCTAACTAAAATCACCCTCATGTTTGACCCTATTGCCATCATTGGCTCAGCTTGCCTACTCCCCGGTGCAAACAACCCTGACGCGCTCTGGAGCATTGCCTTACACAAGCAATCTGCCATTGGCCATGCACCAATTGAAAGGCAATTTCCACAGCAATCGCACACGCCCTGGCCGCATGACCTGGGTGGTTACATTACCGATTTTAACACACCACAAGATGGGCTCGACAACGCCTTTCATTGGCTCCACTATGTAACCAATCACGCTTTCAACAATGCGGGAGTTAATCCCGCTGAAAGCTCAACAGGCCTCATTTGTGGGCACTTGTCCTACCCAACTGAAGCCTTTAACACGTTATGCCACCATCACTGGCTGGCTCAAACGCCCTGGTTAACAAACCCTGTACCCCTACCCGATTGGCGCAACCGTTTCATGTCGGGTCTACCGGCGCACTGGGTGGCAGATCAATTAGGCTTAAAAGGTAAAGCAATGGCCATAGATGCGGCTTGCGCGTCTTCTTTATATGCCATTCAAATAGCCTGCTTTGAACTGCAACAAAACCGCAGTGAATACATGATTGCAGCCGGTTTAAATGCAGCTGACCGGCAATTTCTACAAATGGGTTTTAATGCGCTCAGTGCCTTAAGCCTAAGCGGTCAAAGCAGACCGTTCCATCCTGAAGCAGACGGCCTACTTGCCGCCGAAGGTGCGGCAGCCATACTGTTGTGCCCACTCTCTCTAGCCAAACAACGTGGACACAGCATTTTAGGCGTCATAGAAGGTATTGGCGTATCTAATGATGGCCAAAGCAAAGGATTTTTAGCACCGGCCAAAAACGGCCAAATACGTGCCATGACACAGGCCTATGCCAATAGCGCGGTACTGCCTGAGCAAATCCGCCTACTTGAGTGCCATGCCACTGGTACCTCAGTTGGTGACCAGACAGAGCTCGACAGCTTAACGGAATTTTTTCAACAAACACCACTCAGTTTAAACTCGTTAAAGGCCAATCTAGGGCATTTAATTACCGCCTCTGGCATGGCCAGCATCGTCAAGCTAGTGCAAGCCTTTCAGCACCAAACCTTACCTCCCCAACGAGCAGATTTGTTACGCCCAAGCATTGCCAGCGCCGGGTTTAACGTCCCTACTGAGGCAAGTCATTGGCCTTCCGAACAACAATTTACAGGCATTAACAACTTTGGTTTTGGAGGCAACAACGCCCATTTGATCTTATCTTCCTACAGCGCACACCAAAGCCTGCCAGACACAAAACCCACGCAAGCTTGCTCACAACCACTTAACATCAGCCAAATGGCCACCACCATTGACGCAGAGAAAATGACAATTGATCGCAGTAAGCTTGCCTTCCCCCCCATTGAGTTAGAAAAATCGCTTGCTCAACAATCCGCCATTTTTGAACTGGTACAAGAAAACGTTACGCAACACAAAGATTTTCCAACAGAGCGCACTGGCGTCATTATTGGCATGCAGTGTGACCCTGAAGTCTGTCGATTTGTCTTCCGCTGGAATTTAGTCAACTGGCAACAGCAATGGGTAGGCCCAGAGAAAAATGATCAATCGTCACAACAATGGCTTAAAAAGCAACGTGACCTGCACACTAAAGCGCTGGATTCTGATGGTGTGATCGGGGCAATGCCAAACATACCCGCCAACCGATTAAACCGACAATATGACTGGCAAGGTTTAGGATTTACTGTATCAAGCGATCATTTATCCGGTATTGATGCCCTACAACTCGGCATAGATTACATCAACAACCATATTCTAGACTGTGCCATTATTGGCGCCGTGGATCTTGCCGCTGATGAAGTACATTTAGCCGCAATCAAAAACTGCAATATTGCTCAATACAGCCAAGACGGCGTTGCCGTTCTGGTACTGAGTAAGCAAACCTCAGGGGCACAACCTTGTGCCAGTGTAAAAATCAGCGAGACACAAAATACACCTGGCACTAGCCCGCCACGAATAGAGCATGGCGCTGCAACGCACCTCATCACTTTGTGTAAAACCTTAGAGAATAAGCCTCAGTCTCACCAACAGACCACATATAAAGCGGCGCTCTCTCACCAAACAAGAACCATTGAGTTACATAGCCTGTCACCAATAAGTAACCACATCACTCGTACCGACCAATCAACACCAACAGATGCTATGGTGTTACCGCCTCACCCTGCAAAGTTACGCCTCACCCCCATGTCGGCATCACTTCCCAGCATGACACTGCCAACCGTACGTCAACGTGAAACCAATGCAGCAGCACTGTCAGAGCACACACTGCAGCAATGGATCACTCAAATCAGTGAATACCACCAGCGCTTTATTCAGCAACAAGCAGAGTTACAACAGCAAGTCATGCAGCTACAAAATGAGACGTTAGAGCTGATAACAGGCAAACCCTCTATCGACCCCCCTGCGATAAGCTGCACACAATTCACACTCGATAGAGCACAATTATGCATTCATGCCTCCGGTAATATATCAGACATATTTGGCGATCAATTTACCTTTCAAGATCACTATGACATTCAAGTCAGGCTACCCGAACCCCCGATGTTACTGGTTGATCGCGTGATGGATATGACAGGAGATGCCAAATCGATGGGTAAAGGCACTGTCATCACTGAAACGGATGTAAGCCATGATGCATGGTACAACCACCAAGGGAAAATGCCGGTGGGCATCATGATAGAGTCCGGACAATGCGACTTACTCCTCATTTCTTGGCTCGGTGCGGATATTGCCAACCAAGGGGAACGCGCATATCGCTTACTCGGCTGCCAATTAACCTTTCACCGTGGTCTCCCTAAAATAGGTGAAACACTACACTATGAAATCCACGTTGACGGCCATGCAAAGCATCAAGATACCAGCTTATTTTTCTTTCACTATGATACCACCATCAATGGCCAACCTGCTTTATCTGTTCGTGAGGGTCAAGCAGGTTTTTTTAACCAACAACAACTGGATGAATCTGCAGGTGTTATTTGGGACCCCACAGATGAAACACTCCAACCGACCAACATTGCTCCGCCCATTCTTATCCCAAAATCTCAATACAGCACGTCAGAATTAAAACAGTGGGTAGAAGGCAACGGCCACGCGTGCTTTGGCTCCAGCCACCACGCCCTAAGCTGCCATACTAGAACCCCCACCATTGGCAAAGGCCGAATGCAATTAATTGATGAAATAGCACACATAGACCCCAATGGTGGGCCTTGGGGACGAGGCTACTTAAAAGCGTTAACCACAATCACCCCTGACGACTGGTTTTTTGCTGGCCACTTTAAAAATGACCCATGCATGCCCGGCACCTTAATGGCAGAAGCTTGCGTGCAAACCATGTCTTTTTACCTAGCAGCCCTTGGCTTCACCGCAGATAAAGACGGCTGGCAGTTCGAACCCATTATTGACCAAGCATACGAATTTATTTGTCGAGGGCAAGTGACCCCAGCAGATGTTGTCCTTGAATATGAATTGATGGTGATAGAGCTTACCAATACCGACACACCACAACTCATTGCGACCTTATTATGCACAGCCAATGGCTTAAAGATTTTCCATTGCCCTCGTTTTGGTTTGCAGCTCAGCCCAGATTGGCCACTGGACACGCAAGCTTGCAGCCAAATACAGCCAAAATATTTAGCCAACAGTGATGTGAGAGGTGACTACGTTGGCATGCTAGCGTGTGCCTGGGGCAAACCCACCGATGCATTTGGCGCACTCTATCAAGACTACAACAACGGCAGAGTCATCTCACGATTACCCGGCCCACCGTATCACTTTATCTCAGAAGTGAGCGCTGTTAGCGAGCCACCAGGCCAAGCCATTAAAGGCTTAACCATGACCTGCCAATACTATATTCCTGAGGATGCCTGGTATTTTCAGCAAAACCACCAAGCCATCATGCCATTTTGTGTACTGCTCGAAGTCCTACTACAACCTTGCGGCTGGCTAGGTTCTTATGCAGGGCTTGCACTCTCAGACCAAGATTTAAACATTCGTAATTTAGACGGGCGTCACGCCACGATAGTGCAAACCGTGACCGCAAAACCGAGCAGCAGAATTGAAACAACGGTCACTTTAATAGACCACAGCCGACTCAAAGATATGTCACTGATGACACTCGAAGTAGTAGCAACACTTAACAACCAGCCACTCGCCACACTCGACACCACGTTTGGTTTTTTTAGCCAACAAGCACTAAGCAAACAAGTGGGTTTGCCATTAATTTGCCCAGACATTGACCAACAAACCCAGCCAATTAACCCGGCGATAAAGCAACACTTAGGCCGGTCACAACTCTGTTTATTGGATGCGATCAGCCACCTTGACCTCCAAGGAGGCCATGACAGATTGGGCCTCATTGTGGCAACCCAAACAGTTGACCCAACTGCCTGGTATTTTAAAGCACACTTTTTTCAAGACCCAGTACAACCAGGATCACTTGGCTTAGAAGCTTTACTACAGCTGTCACAAGTTTTCATGCTGGAGGCTGATTACCATCAACAATGCCCACACCCACGCTTTGATGCCATTGGTTTAAGCCAACCCTTTGATTGGCAATACAGAGGACAAGTAGTGCCTAGTAACAAGCAGGTAATCACCCAAATTGAAATAAAGCAGGTAGAGCACGCAGAGCATTCAGTCACTGCCACGGCAAACGGCACACTGTCTGTCGATGGTAAATGTATATACCAAGCAACAGGGCTTAGTATGACGCTATATCGCTAATGTGATATTTATTGTAAACGAATAAAAGAACTGAAAGCAGGCGGTGGCATACAGTTGCTGAGGATCTCAAAATGCAACAAAGGAGGCAGAAAATAGCAAGATCATTGTTTCCAGGCTATTTTTAGCGCCTTCAGTTAGATTCTTGCTGCTATTTTCAATCTCTTTTTGTTGTGCAGTAATTATCTGCTGAAGCAGCAGAAATGGCTGACAGCATCAACGCATTACGCCTTTACCAAATAACGACTGCTATTAAAAATATAAAAACAGGCAATGATAGTCATAATATCAAATTGTTAAATAGGAACAACATGCCTATTACCGTATACTCAAAAACGAAAAAAACGAGGATCGCTCTCTCTATAGTGAGTCTGATTTAGAACGTTTTTTATTACGATACCCTAAAGGTAAAAATGCAGTTAGTGTGACAGAAAAACTTGCAAAAATACGCCATAAAAAGACCACTACACTTTTGCACTAGCGAATAGAACGGCACCTAACAGCAGTCGCTTACCAAAAAACACTCAATGATTGCAGCTTACTCACTATTAGGCTTTAACACACGCTAAAACTGCTTGTGTTAATTGATAGCAACAACTGCCCCATCACAGATCCCACTTGGCTATTCACCACCAACCCCATAGAAAGCTTCCGATCAGGTTCCGCCCAGGCACCACTACCGCCAAAACCAAAATGACCAAAACCTTTAGCCACAGCATGTCGCAATGAAAACAATTGATGATAACCATATCTCCAATGCATTTTAATCTTGACGATTTTATCTCTGTGTTTATCTTGCACAGAACTGAATCCCGACACCGTCTCATGAGACAGCCAAGGGCTACCTTGATAAATACCTTGATTGGCAAGCACAGAATAAAGTTTCGCCAATGATCGTGCCGTAGAGACCCCATTAAAAGATGGCATCGTGCCGGCAATCAGCCGAGGGTCATTGACTATCTCTGGCACAAGTAATGACTTGGGAATTGAGCTTTGAATCTCATTGACATCAACCCCGAGAATAGACAGTGCCTTTTTGGCTATTCTGCCTACCGGTAACGCCAACCGTTGAATGCGACGTAACTCTTGTTCTGTCATTAAGATGGGCACAACACGGGACATTTCAGTTTCTGGCACGCCAATATAAAGGCCATCCAACGCTAACTCGGTCGATATTTGTTGCAACAATTGCGATACGGATTTCCCTGAGATTCGCAAAATAAGTTCTCCAACTAACCAACCATAGGTCACAACATGATAAGCCGGTTGCCCAACAAAAGCCGGGTTTGGCGACGATTGTGCAAGATAACCCAGTATTCCAGACCAATCCCACAGAGGGACATCATCGGGTAAAGACCCCATTGAAATTAAACCTGTTTGATGGTTTAACAATTGTCGAATGGTCAATTCTGCTTTGCCATGACAGGCAAATTCTGGCCAATGATGCGCTATCTTATCATCATAATCAGCAAAGCCTTGATCAATAACCTTATGTAATAACGTCGAGACAACCCCTTTTGTGGTCGAGAAACACAGCCCCATACTGTTTTCATGCCATGTTTGTTGTCCAGAATCCCCCCATAAATCAACAACCTTCTGACCTTTATGGTAGACACACAGTGACGCACCACCAGAAAATCGCTGAATAATTTTGGTAAAACGTTTAGCAACTCGTGAGAATTGAGGCTCAGTATTCCCTTTGATCACAATATCCATACCGACACTCACAGGTTGAGAAAATTCAGAATACCGCCACTAAAAATCATATAAAAACCTTGAGGAATGGATATTCCCAAAGGGTAACGATTATAAGTGACCAATCAATCTATTTGGAGAGAAAGGTCATTAATCCCGGTTCGGTAGAAACTATTGATCATGATCCAGTGTACTACCTTGCATATTTCTCAACGAACCAAAACATCCCAATGCAATACCAGAAGGTTAGCACTCTGTTTTTTTGTAATCAGGCCACTCGCTCGCATCAATCACTTCCTTGTAACCATGCCAAGTAGCATGCCCAATTAAAGGCATTAACACGACTAGACCAAGCAAAGCAGTTGCAAAGCTAACCAATAACAACAATACGATCAACAATGCCCAGACAAGCATAGCCGCTTTGTTTCTCAATATCGCATTGATACTACTAAGTACTGCAGTCACTGCATCGGCTTGTTTGTCCATAATCATTGGTAAGGAAAACGCACTGGCACAAAACACAACTGTGGCAAAAATAGAACCCACTACAGAACCTACAGCCAGGAATACAGCAAAATCAGCAATGTCTGCACTATTATTGTCGGGAAAAAAGATATGGATAGTTGAGGCAGCTCTTGCCCACACCAGAAGAACAATCATTAAGATAAAAGCAATCACCAGCTCATTGTCTAAATGACGACGTTCCTGACGAATACAATAACCCAATTGCGGGGTATAACCATGTTGTATCTGTTTACTAATAGAATAAAGACCTATGGCCAGAACTGGGCCAATAAAGACAAAACCCGAGAGCATGGCAATGAGTAGGTAGACGCTACCCACTTCCCAGGCAACATAACTAATAAGGTAACTCAGCAGTAACACGACGAGGCCGTAACTAAGACTTTGTTTTGGTGCTCGTTTGATATCTTTCCAGCCCAATTTTAACCAATTAATTGGCGCACCCACCGTGATCTGGCGACAAGGCGCAACAAAAGGCAGCTCTTCAGGTTTTCGTTGTTTTTTTATCGGTTCTTCTGTCATATTATTCACTCCTTTGATGTGGTCGTTTTCAAAGATCTTTTGAGTCGTTTTAGTCTAATGAGGTAGATGCAAAAGTCTGAAAGTAAGCGTCTTTATTGATAAATAACGAAAAAAAAAAGAGAATGCCTGGCCTCATTAGTTATAATGAGTGCGACAAAACAGCACAAACAAACAGCCAAGGCTACTCATTTATGAACC
>JABHGC010000089.1 GCA_018672285.1 Methylococcales bacterium | reverse complement strand
GGTGCTGATGGCAGTAAACACATCAATGAAAAGCGCCAATTTCGTACCTTTAGTGTGCCGCACATTCCCCATGATGGCGACATTATGCCGGATGAGTATCAAGGTATTCGTGCTTTTGGTTCTAGCAGTGAACTGCAGCAATTATCCCAGTTAATGAATGATAAGTTGCAGTCTATGCGTAATAAGCACGCCATTACGCTCGAACATCTACGAATGGGGGCGGTTAAAGGGCAAGTTCTAGACTCGGATGGCTCTGTTATTTACGACTGGTTTGACGAGTTCAAGCTCAAGCAGCACAAAGTTGATTTTAAACTCGATGATCCAAAAACTGAAATTCTGACCAAGTGCCTTGAGGTATTGGATACCATTGAGGAAAGTCTTGAAGGTGAGTTCATGACCGGCATTCGCGCTTTGGTATCTCGCGAGTTTTTCCACAAGTTAATCACTCACCCAAAAGTTAAAGAGGCATATGAGCGCTGGCGTAATGGTGAAGCTTTACGCACTGACATGCGTGCCGGTTTTGATTTTGGCGGTATCACTTTCGAGCAGTACTTAGGGCAAGCCTCAGACATCGAGGGTAATGTGCGACGCTTTATTGCAAAAGATGAGGGGCATGTGTTTCCACTAGGGACCATGGATACCTTTGAAACGGTTTTTGCACCGGCTGATTTTCTGGAAACGGCTAACACTATCGGGCAAGCGCTTTATTCAAAGCAGGAGACTCGCAAGTTCAATCGAGGCATTGATATTCATACCCAGTCAAATCCACTGCCAATTTGTTATCGGCCTAAGGTGCTAATCAAGCTTGTTACAACATAATCTTGTTAATCCAAATAGGATAAACGTCCTATTTCAATAAAATCAATGAGTTGATAAATACGAGGTCGGTAGAATGAGAGTGTTTGATTTATTTTCCGGCATTGGCGGATTTTCATTGGGTCTAGAGCGAGCAGGAATGACGACGGTTGGCTTTTGTGAGATTGAGAAATACCCAGTATCGATTCTCAGAAAACATTGGCCTGATGTTCCAATATTTAATGACATAAAGAGGCTTGATAGCCATGAAGTATTACAACAAATTGGACAAGTGGATCTCATCTGTGGCGGATTTCCATGCCAGCCATTCAGCGTTGCCGGAAAGCAAAGAGGCGAAACAGATGACCGTCACCTCTGGCCGTATATGTTACGCCTTATCGCAGAAATCAGACCGCGTTGGGTCATTGCTGAAAATGTTGCTGGTTTCATCCCTATGGGGCTCGACAGCGTGCTATCTAGCTTGGAAGCCGAAGGTTACGAGACACAATCGTTTGTTATTCCAGCTTGCGCCGTCGGTGGCATCCATCGGCGAAACAGAGTTTGGATTGTTGCCCACACCCAATACCATGGACTCACTCCCGGTCAGGAGCAAGGAGGCGATGGCAAGGCAGTTTGCAACAACCCGCAAAGGCAGAACTGCACCGAGCAATCTGAGGGAGTTTGTGCAGCCGCATTTGTGGCCAACACCCAATGCACGCGACTGGAAGGACAGCCCTGGTCAGAAGATAACGCGAGAAAAAGGGAAAATGCGGCTGGACCAAGTACCCAGAGTCGCACACCATTTTTTCATTCCGAAGGGTTTAGACCCCTTGAGTTACCAGCTCAACCCCCTGTTTGTCACCGAGATGATGGGCTACCCAATCGAGTGGCTCGATTAAAAGCCCTGGGGAATGCCGTTGTCCCACAAATACCTGAATTGATAGGCCGAGCCATTTTGGCTATTGAGAAAAAGTATTCGTAATGAACCTATACCAGCTAGACAAAAAGGCCACAGATGATGTGTTTCGCCTGATGGGCAGACGTGTGCGCTATCAATTCAAAGACGGCACAAGCAAAACCTGTCGAGCGATCATTCTGCGAGGTGCAACTCACGATCCAGTTAGTTTTCAGTCTCATGTGCTGGATGATGAGGTGCATATTGTTTTGCGAAAAAAGGACATTAATAGACCGCAACAGGAGGACTTAATAGTGGTCGGCAGTGACACTTATGTAGTGAGTAAAATTGTTGAAGATGACGGTGTGGTCATCAAAGTGAGCGTGCGCTAATGCCAACACAAGTGGATCACATTTTAGCCGCTTTTGAACAACGCTTTAAACGCATTACTCAAGCCAATGGCTTCCACACTAATGCTGGGCTCAACATCTTTGATAGCCGCACTTATTTTGACTGGCAAAACAAACGGGAATTTCCAGCCATATCGATCTTCTGGCCTACAGAGAGGGCTGAAGCTAATAATGAAGTCAATAAAATACTGCAGGTAATGAGCGTGTTAGTTGAGGCTCATGCGATTGCGAGCACATTAAACCCTGGTCAAATCATGAGAGAGTTAATCACAGACATAAAACAAGCGGCCATTTATCCGCACGATCTGACTTTAAACGGTCTGGTGAAATCCATCAAACCAGTTGAGTTAACGACTCAGCCGCAAACTGACGGCAGTCATATCGTCAGCGTTAGGCTGAGTTATGAAATCCGTTATATCGAATCATTTTAATCAAACAAAAAGGTAAAACCCATGCCCAGTCAAATTCATATCGAAAACTACACCTACTCAGGCCAAGGCATCGTCATGATGGCTGAGCGGGATAATAAAGGTCAGCCGAAAGGCTTTAGGTCAATTGGTAGTGTGTCGGAGCTCACTATTTCATTGGAGGTAAACAATGTGGAGTTGAAAGAAAGCTACACCGGACAGCGAAGTGTGCTCAAGCAGCTCCGGACAGAAACCAAAGCCAATGTGAAAATGGTCTTGTCGTCACTAGACCGTAAAAACTTAGCCATGGGGCTGTATGGTAAAGACATCAGCATTGATGAAGGTGATATTACAGATGAGCCAATCATCGCTTAT
>JABHGC010000153.1 GCA_018672285.1 Methylococcales bacterium | reverse complement strand
TATTTAAAACAATTGATGAACGTGATACCGGTTAATCATATTGACCAATATTTGCGCAAACACACACACTTATTAAGGTAACGCTTATTTGCTGCTGATATAGGCATCCTTCAGACTCATTCCACTATTGGAAAATACTTGACACTTTAACCTATGCTACCAATGATTTCACTTTATCTGCTAACTGCTGACACAGCGTCTCAACTTGCTCGCCATCTTCACCTTCGACCATCACCCTAACAACTGGCTCTGTTCCTGAAGGCCGAAGCAAAACCCGCCCGCTACTCCCAAGATCCAATTCAACTTCTCGCACCGCTTTTTTCAGATCTTCTGACGTCAAGTCTAATTCAGATGATAATGAAACATTGATCATTTTTTGAGGGTATTTAGTCATATCAGACTTCAATTCAAACAAGGATTTACCCGACTTCACCATAGCAACAAGAACTTGCAGTACAGCGACAATACCATCTCCCGTTGTCGTCCGGTCTAAACAAATCACATGCCCCGATGACTCTCCGCCAAGAAACCAACCATTACGCTTTAATGCCTCCATCACATAACGATCCCCAACATCTGCCCGCTCAAACACCAAGCCCAATCGTTTCAATGCATGCTCTAAACCCAAGTTGCTCATTAAAGTACCAACAACGGCGCCTCGCATTGTTTGCTCTTGCACCCGAGACTTTGCTATGACAAATAAAAGCTCATCACCATCAACAACCTCTCCCTTATGATCAACCATAATCAATCGATCACCATCACCATCTAAGGCAATCCCAATATCTGCCTTAGACTCTAGAACTGCCTGCCTCAGCAACTCTGGTTTTGTAGAACCTACGTTATCATTGATATTCAAGCCATTCGGTGAGACGCCGATTGCAGTCACTTTTGCACCACGCTCAAGAAGGACATTTGGCGCAATATGGTACGTCGCACCATGAGCGCAATCGACTACAATATTTAAGCTTTTAAAGTCGATTGCCGCTGGCATTGTGCTCTTGCAAAACTCAATATATCGACCCGCTGCATCTTGAACCCTCGTTGCTCTACCTAATTTTTCAGATGACACGGTCACAAAGGGCTTCTCAAGCTCAGCCTCAATAGCAAACTCTATATCATCAGCAAGCTTTCCCCCTTCTGGAGAAAAAAACTTGATACCGTTATCAAAGTGAGGGTTGTGCGATGCACTGATTACAATACCCGCTGCAGCACCAAGCGTTCTCGTTAAGTATGCCACGCCAGGTGTTGGCATTGGCCCCAATAGTTTTATATCAACACCAGCCGCTGAAAGCCCCGCTTCCAGAGCAGACTCAAACATGTACCCTGAAATCCGCGTGTCTTTACCGATGACAATGTGCTCACCATGACCACTTGTCATAACAACGCCGATAGCCCGGCCCAACCGCAACATAAATTCAGCGGTAATAACACCTTCACCTACGCGACCTCTAATTCCATCCGTTCCAAAGTATTTTTTTTCCACAACACACTCCATTTTTATTATTTTAACGATTGATATACTGATAATGCTTGCACTGTTTCAGCAACATCATGAACCCGCACCAACTGACAACCCCTTGCCACCGCCATCACTGCCGCCACAACACTGGGTATCAAACGTTCATTTGCCTCTAACCCTGTTATCTCACCCAACATACTCTTTCTTGAAACCCCTGCCAATACAGGATAGCCCATTCGCACCAACTCATCCAAACCACTGAACAGACTCACATTGTGCTCATATGACTTACCAAAACCAAACCCCGGATCCACCGCAATACGATGAACATCAATACCCGCCTCTACGCAGTCAGTCACTCTTCGCTGCAAAAAACCACCAACCTCTTCGACCACGTTTTCATATTGCGGGTTTTGCTGCATCGTTTCTGGCTTACGCTGCATATGCATCAAACAAACGCCCACTTGGCTAGATGAAACAACCTCGACAGCGCCCTCAGAGCGCAATGCATTCACATCATTCACTAGGGCTGCACCAGCAACAATTGCCTCCCGCATTACCTCAGGCTTTGTTGTATCAATAGAAATAGGCACACCACACGAACCTGCTAGCTCACTAATAACAGGGATAACTCTTTCTAACTCCTCATTCACGGAGACAGCTTTTGCACCTGGCCGGGTTGACTCGCCGCCAACATCAATAATCCCAGCGCCATCAGCTGCCATTTTCATCGCATAATCAAACGCTCTTTGATGCTCTCGATACATCCCACCATCGGAGAAAGAGTCAGGCGTCACATTCAGCACCCCCATAACGACAGGAGACGACAAATCAAACGAATAGTCACCACACTTAAATTTCATTATTTTTTACCCAAAAAAAATGGCCATTCCCTGAATGACCATTCAATTAACAATGCACAACGCATGAATTAGTGCTCGTTTGCAGGACCACCAATTGGCGTGACATTCGAATCTTTTTTACTCACCTGACCATCACTCTTATCATTACCGGAATCCTCTTCAGGACCATCATCATCCCAGCCTTTAGGTGGACGAGGGGTTTTACCTTCCATAAGATCCTCTATCTGTGCCGCATCGATGGTTTCATACTTCATCAACGCATCAGCCATCGCCTTTAACACATCACTTTTCTCGACAAGAATCTGCTCTGCTTTATCGTAATTTCGGTTAATAATGACCCGTATTTCTTTGTCAATTTCGTGAGCAGTTTCATCAGAGACCTGCTTGTGCTGAGTCACTGAACGCCCTAAAAACACCTCTCCATCATCTTCAGAGTATGCAAGCGGCCCCATCAATTCAGACAAACCCCACTTTGTAACCATGTTTCGCGCAATTTCAGTGGCACGCTCAATGTCATTTGATGCCCCCGTCGTCACAGCGCCCTTTCCAAACGTAAGCTCTTCCGCAAGCCGCCCACCAAATAGTGAACAAATATTCGCCTCCAAAAAGTCCTTACTGTAACTGTAGCGATCATCTTCAGGTAAAAACATAGTCACTCCGAGCGCTCGGCCACGAGGAATAATGGTCACCTTATACACAGGGTCATGGTCAGGTAAAGTTCGACCAATGATCGCGTGACCTGCTTCATGAAATGCCGTATTACGCTTTTCAATCTCATTCATCACCATGGATTTTTTCTCGGCTCCCATGAGGATTTTATCTTTTGCCTTCTCTAGCTCCTGCATGCCTACTAAGCGCTTATTCAACCTAGCAGCAAACAATGCTGCCTCATTAACTAAATTGGCAAGATCTGCACCAGAAAACCCTGGGGTTCCGCGGGCAATCAGTGATGCTTCAGCATTATCATCTATTGGCACTTTTCTCATGTGCACTTTTAATATTTGCTCTCGACCGCGAATATCGGGAAGCCCAACAGTCACTTGACGATCAAATCGACCAGGGCGTAACAATGCAGGGTCAAGCACATCAGGTCGGTTTGTGGCCGCAATAACGATCACGCCTTCATTCCCTTCAAAGCCATCCATCTCAACCAACAACTGATTCAAGGTTTGCTCACGCTCATCATGACCACCACCCAAACCTGCGCCACGATGCCGACCTACCGCATCAATTTCATCGATAAAAATGATGCAAGGCGCGGCTTTTTTCGCTTGTTCGAACATATCCCGAACACGAGAAGCACCCACACCAACAAACATTTCGACAAAATCTGAACCTGAGATAGTGAAAAACGGCACCTTCGCCTCACCAGCAATGGCTCTGGCCAATAACGTTTTACCTGTTCCCGGGGGGCCTACCATCAGAGCGCCCCGCGGAATTTTACCACCTAATTTTTGGTATTTTCCTGGGTCCCGTAAAAAATCGACCATTTCAGACACTTCATCTTTGGCCTCATCAACACCCGCAACATCTGCAAAGGTGACTTTAATTTGATCTTCGCCTAAAAGCCGCGCCTTGCTTTTACCGAAAGACATCGCCCCTCGACCGCCACCGCCTTGAACTTGGCGCAAGAAGAAAAACCACAATCCAACCAAAACGATCAACGGGAACCAATTAATCAACAAGGTCATTAAGAACCCTGGCTTTTCTGGGGGTGCTGCACTTACTTCGACATCATTTTTAAGCAATGTATCAATCAGCTGCTGATCGCCAGGATTATAAGTATGAACTCGCCCACCTTGACCACCACGACCAAGCTCGCCATCAATATTGTTTCCACGGATAACCACTTTACTAACGCGATTATCTTCAACTTTCTGCACAAACTCTGAGTAAGGCACTTCGTTTGAGCCATGCCCAACCGTACTGAAGTTCTTAAAAACAAACATCAGAACAAATAAGATCACCACCCATAGTACGATGTTTTTTGTTAGATCATTCAAACCCTAAATCCTCTTTTCACCTTATTCTTAGCCATGCTTATCACATGGTGATATCCCTACAAGATACTATAGTTTGTAACCTTTGGCCAAGATATAAACTTCCCTACTCCTTGAACGGGATGCCTTTGGCTTGCGTGTCACAACTTTTTCAAACTTAGGGCGAACCTTTCGGTAAAACTCATCAACCCCTTCTCCTTGGAATAATTTTGCCAAAAAGACACCATTTTTTGTCAGCACTTGCTCCGCAAAATCAAGTGCAAGCTCGAGCAGGTAGACCATTTTTGCCTGATCAACGACTTTAATTCCACTCAAATTTGGCGCAAGATCCGACAGTACAACATCCACTTTCTGCCCGTCCAACTGAGCCAACAAATTTTCGTAAACTTCATTCTCGGTAAAGTCACCCACAATACACTCAACGCCCGCTATCGAGTCAAAAGGCAAGATATCAAGCGCAAAAACTTTTCCTTTTTCACCCACTGCTTTAACGATGTACTGAGACCAACCCCCTGGAGCCGCCCCTAAATCAACCGCAACTGACCCTGGCTTTAAAATTTTATCTTTCTCGTTAATTTCCATAAGCTTATAAACCGCACGAGACCGAAAACCCTCTTTTTTAGAGCGCTTTACATACTCATCATCAAAATGCTCTTGGAGCCAACGACCACTACTTTTACTTTTTGCCATAAATCAATTCGCCCAATATATGAATAGAGTCTTACTATCGCAACCTGATTATTTTATAATATATTATATTCACTTACGAATACTTCAAATCGCTTAAGTAAAGGGTCCACTTTGAAACCACTATCCAAAAAACAGCGCCTATACCTCAAAAAGTTAAGCCATCATTTAAAACCCGTCATCATTGTCGGGCACTCAGGCTTGGGGGAAAACGTCGTTAACGAAATAGAAATCGCACTAGAAAGGCACGAGCTTATAAAGATAAAAATCATGGCAGATAAGGACGACCGAAGAGAGATGACAGATTCATTATGCAACCAAACAAAATCAGAACTCATCAACCAAATTGGCCAAATGAGCATTGTTTTTCGCGTAAGCTCTGAAAAACCCCAAATAGCGTTACCCTCTGATTAATACCAGTTTCAGCATGGACGCGCCCCCATGCTGAAACATAAAGCGACTTAGAGTAGCGGGTTTAAATACCCAACAACACGCCGCTTTTAAATAGGTAGAGAGTGGGACTTAAATATATTTAACCTCAACGATCTCATATTCCTTTTCACCACCTGGCGCCCTAACCAAAGCAATATCCCCCTCTTCTTTAGCAATCAGCGCTCTTGCAATTGGTGAGTTAACAGAAATAAAGCCTTTCTTAATATCAGCTTCATCGTCACCCACTATCTTATAAGTCACTTCATTGCCATTTTCTTCATCAACCAAGTCGACTGTCACGCCAAAAACAACGCGCCCATTTTGGGGCAGCGTGGTGACATCTATCACTTGTGCATTAGAAAGGGTTGCATCGATTTGCGCGATCCGGCCCTCAACAAAACTCTGCTGCTCTCTCGCCGCGTGATATTCAGCATTTTCTTTTAAGTCCCCATGTTCTCTAGCTACTGCAATAGCTTCAATCACTTTTGGGCGCTGCACATTTTTCAGGTCTGCAACTTCATCAATCAGTGTTTTTTCACCTTGAACGGTTAATGGCACACGACTCATTTTCTATCCTCAATTCTTTATTTAATAACGTCTTTTTAACACAGCATACATTACCAAACAGAACCACAACCTCGACAATAACTATAAAGATTCTAGGTTCTGATGTAAGTCTTGGAGCTTGCTCACAGACTCACAGTAATTTTCCTTCAACGCCAAAAATGTTGCCTCAGCACCTGACATTGTTGTCGTATAAGCCACCTTATGTTGAAGTACAGCTTTCCTTATTTCACGTGAATCTTCAATCGCTTGACGACCCTCAGTGGTATTAATAATAAAATCTGTCTCACCATTTTTAATCATATCAACGATATGAGGCCGCCCTTCAGCTACTTTATTGATTGAGGTACAATCAATCCCAGCAGCTTGCAATATTTTCGCTGTACCCGAAGTCGCTCTCACTTCAAAGCCCAGCTCTTTTAACTCCTGAACAACACTAATGACACGCGGCTTATCTGCATCACGAACACTCACAAACAAACACCCTGTTTCTGGCATAGGGATACCGGCACCAATTTGCGCCTTAGCATAAGCTTCGCCAAAGTTTTTGCCAACCCCCATCACTTCGCCTGTTGATTTCATTTCGGGGCCGAGAATGGGATCAACACCTTGAAACTTAATAAATGGGAAAACGGCTTCTTTCACTGCATAATAATTCGGAACAATCTCATCTAGACAGTTCATTTCTTTGAGGCTCTTGCCCGCCATACAACGCGCAGCCACTTTTGCCAGCGGCCGACCACAAGCCTTGGAAACATATGGCACCGTTCTTGATGCACGAGGGTTTACCTCTAACACGTAAATATTATCACCCTGGATTGCAAACTGCGTGTTCATCAAACCAATCACATTAAGGCCTTTAGCCATTTTCTTAACTTGATCACGCATTTTATCTTGAACAGACTGACCCAAAGTGTAAGGCGGCATTGAACACGCCGAGTCACCAGAGTGCACACCCGCTTGCTCAATGTGCTCCATTATGCCACCAATCAGCACATCTTCACCGTCACAGATAATATCAACATCCACTTCAATCGCTGAATCTAAAAAGTGATCCAATAGGACAGGAGAGTCATTTGACACCTGAACCGCCTCTCTCATATAACGCTCTAACTCTTCATCAGAATAGACAATTTCCATTGCCCGACCACCTAACACATACGACGGCCTAACCACGAGAGGGTAGCCAATACCTTGCGCTAGCGTCATCGCTTCCTCAGGTGTCCTTGCGGTGGCATTTTCTGGTTGCAACAATCCTAACTCTTGTATTAACTGCTGAAAGCGCTCTCGGTCTTCAGCTAAATCAATGGAGTCTGGACTTGTGCCAATAATAGGCGCTCCAGCGGCCTCTAAGTCACGCGCCAATTTAAGCGGGGTTTGTCCGCCATACTGCACAATTACGCCTTTCGGATTTTCGAGGCGAATAATTTCCAGCACATCTTCCAATGTCACGGATTCGAAGTACAACCGATCAGCCGTATCATAATCAGTTGAAACGGTTTCAGGGTTGCAATTCACCATGATGGTCTCATAACCATCTTCAGACAATGCCTGGGCTGCATGCACACAGCAGTAGTCAAACTCAATTCCTTGCCCGATTCGGTTCGGCCCACCACCTAGCACAATGATTTTATCTTTGTTTGTTGGCGCCGCTTCACACTCTTCTTCATAGCTTGAGTACATGTAAGCGGTAGCCGATTCAAATTCAGCAGCACACGAATCTACACGCTTGTAAACAGGGTGAATTTCAAGCTCATAACGCTTTTCTCGAACCGCTTTTTCAGATTCATTCATTAAAGTGGCCATGCGCCTGTCTGAAAAGCCTTTTTGCTTAACAGCGTATAACCAATCTTTTTCCAAACCCTTTAGGGTTTGCTGCGCTATTTCTTTCTCAGTATGTATTAAATCTTCAATTTGAACTAAGAACCAAGGGTCTATGCCGCTTAACTCAAACAAAGTCTCTACATCAAATCCATGGCGCATCGCATCAGCCACATACCACAGGCGGGTAGGCTCAGGTAGCCGCATTTGCTGACGAACTAATGACTTAACATCATCACAATTGGCATCCATCACAGGATCCAGGCCATCAACATCAATTTCCAGACCACGCAGTGCTTTTTGCAATGATTCCTGGAAGGTTCGACCCATCGCCATCACTTCACCAACAGACTTCATTTGAGTCGTCAATTTTGGCGATGCTTGCGGAAATTTTTCGAAGTTAAAGCGGGGAATTTTGGTCACAACATAATCGATGGTTGGCTCAAATGATGCCGGCGTCACGCCACCCGTAATCTCATTTGAAAGCTCATCTAAGGTATAACCAACCGCCAATTTAGCAGCAACCTTGGCAATAGGGAACCCAGTCGCCTTGGAAGCAAGCGCTGACGAACGAGAAACGCGAGGGTTCATCTCAATGATGACCATTCGACCTGTTTTAGGGTCTATACCAAACTGTACGTTAGAACCGCCCGTCTCAACACCAATTTCACGCAGTACTTGCAATGAAGCATTACGCATAATTTGGTATTCTTTGTCAGTTAACGTTTGAGCCGGGGCAACAGTGATCGAGTCTCCTGTATGCACACCCATAGGGTCTAGGTTTTCGATTGAACATATGATGATACAGTTGTCGTTTTTATCCCGAACAACCTCCATTTCATATTCTTTCCAACCGATGATTGACTCTTCGACCAACAATTCACTCGTTGGCGAAAGCTCTAATCCTCGAGTACAAATATCGACAAACTCTTCTTGATTGTAAGCAACCCCACCACCACTACCACCCATGGTGAACGAAGGACGTATAATGGTTGGATAACCAACCTGCGCTTGCACCTGTACCGCTTCTTCTAAACTATGTGCGATGGCAGATTTCGGCATATATAAGCCAATTCCACGCATTGCTTCTCTAAATTTTTCTCGGTCTTCGGCTTTATCGATCGCCTCTTTTGAGGCACCTATCAGCTCTATACCATGTTTTTTCAACACACCTTCACGATCTAAATCCAAGGCACAATTTAAGGCAGTTTGACCACCCATGGTCGGTAGAATCACATCAGGCTTTTCAATTTCAATGATTTTTTCTACAGCCTGCCAAGTTACAGGTTCGATATAAGTCGCATCCGCCATACCTGGATCAGTCATAATCGTCGCAGGGTTCGAGTTAACTAAGATCACTCGAAAGCCATCTTCTTTTAACGCTTTACACGCTTGAGCACCGGAGTAGTCAAACTCACATGCTTGACCAATGACAATGGGACCTGCGCCAATGATTAAGACGCTGTTTATATCGGTTCTTCTAGGCATTACGACACCATTTTATCTGCGATAAAAAGAAATAGGGTTGTGAAATTTACTATTTTGCTTCAGACATCAGATCAATAAAGTGATCAAACAAGTAAGCAATATCATGCGGTCCAGGGCTTGCTTCAGGGTGCCCTTGAAAGCCAAATGCGGGCTTTTCTGTATGATGCAAACCTTGTACAGATTGATCAAATAAAGATTTATGTGTCATTTTTAAATGGCTTGGCAAAGAAGCTTCATCAACAGCAAAACCATGGTTTTGGCTACTGATAAGAACCCGCTCTTGCTCAACATCTAAAATAGGATGGTTTGCGCCATGATGACCAAATTTCATTTTGATGGTTTTAGCACCACAAGCCAGCGACAACAATTGATGCCCTAAGCAGATGCCGAAAGTTGGCATATTTTGATCAACCAACGATTCAATCGCTGTAACAGCATAATCACAAGTTTCTGGATCGCCAGGACCATTTGATAAAAATACACCATCAGGT
>JABHGC010000162.1 GCA_018672285.1 Methylococcales bacterium | reverse complement strand
GACGACGACGACGATGACGATGACGACGACGATGACATTGATTTAGATGATGACGACTTAGATGAGCTGACGAGTATTGCTGACGGACTTGATGACGATGATGACGATGACGATGACGATGATAAAGTTTAGATCATAAAAAAGGCGCGATGCAAAATCGCGCCTTCATTAGAGAGTAAAAGTCATTTTGAACTAGCGCCTTGAGCTAGGCGCATTCATTTCCAGGTCGTTTGATAAATATGTTAAGAAAAATTCTAAATTGCGGTAAGCCACGCTTTGGGCTTTTAAGGGTTTGGCTCTCACCTGTTTGTTACAGCCCTGAAAGCGTCGGTGAATAGTCCCCATTTCACCCCATTTTGCACGGTAAGTTGGCCAGTTGGTCGCGTGTCCAATGGTTGGGCTGAGTGTTTCAGAGCGTAAATTAGAGCCGCTATACACCATGTGGCAATGGGCGCAGGCGAAATTTAATTGACCACGCCTTTTAAAGTAAAATGCTTTGCCCGATTCGTATGCAGCAATCGCACCGGGTTGCTCTTTAGTGAGGGTGCGCTGTATCTTTTCCCCCCTGGAGCTATCCTTCATGAACGCTAAGATAGCGGCGATATCCCCTTTTTTATAAGGCAAAGGTTGCTCTTTATTGCTGACCCTGCACTCATTAATGGCGAGCGCTAAAGTGACAACTTCCTGCCGCTCTTTGTCCCAGTAAGGGTAGTTTTGGGCGATTTTTAGTCCGCCATTTTTAAAGCAACTGGCATACGTTTTGCCGTTTTTAAATGGGGCGTTAAATAGCTCTTCACCATCTTCAATAGCAAGCTCGTAAGGAGGGAATTCTTCAATGGCTTCCCAGTTTTCTCTGGCAATGGGGTTGATTGCATAGACGCCGTCTGCATAATCTTGCTGAGAAAGGTTGGGGAATCTTTTTTTGAAAAATTGCCGATATTCAGCGAGGTCTTCCTCTGGAGAGGCGTAGCCGGTAGAGGATGCAAAGCTTAGCGCTAGGGCGACAGATAGTATGAGTTTCATAACTTAAATCCTGAATTTGCCTTTCTTGCCTTTGGGCGTGATGACGCCTTCGGCACTGTCTTTTTTGCCTTGGTTGTCAGTCCACGACATTTTAAATGTATCTCCAGCTTTCACCTTTTTTAAATCGAAAAACAAGGTTGGATTTTTAGAGATGCTCTGGCCCCATTGTGCGGTAAGAACGGTGGTTCCGTTTAGCTCGCATAGGACTTCTTGAATGAAGTGTGCAGGAATTAAGTTACCAGTGTCTTTGTTGGTTCGTCTGCCTGTTTCCATTGGGTGTGCGATTAAGCTGCGAATTTTTGCTTGACCTTCTTTCAAGGTGCCGCGAATTTTAATGGTAGATCTTGCCATAATGATTTTTCCTCTTGCCTAGTTTAAGCGCTTACCCGCCACAACCACCTTTGGTGACTTTAACATTTTTTGATGCGATATAATCAACGCCATTGGCTTTTACAACAGCGATGATGTCGCTTGTTTTTGCCATTTTAATCTTGGTCGTGATTTTGGCATCAACATGCTCAGTCAGTGTAAATGTTGCTGAAAGGGGGTTTGGGTTATCTGCCGCAAAAATAGTGATGTTCGTGACGTTATCTAATGTTGAGGTAATAGTGACGGGAACAACTTGACCATTCTCAGCGATAGGGGGCGCTTTGATTTTGATTTTGTCGCCAGCATCAATGGGGGTTGAGCCAATGGCCGTTGCAATTGCGTCGTCTTTGGTTTTAGCTGCAAAAGCAGCTTTAGGCCAAGCAGCAAATGATTGCGCTGAGGCCAGTAAAGCACTGGTGACAGCTAACGTTTTCATAAAAAATCGTCGATTCATATTCATGTAATTGCCTTCTTTAAAGCGACCAAACAAACTCGACGACATCGTCGATTTCAGATTCGGTTAAAATGTGATGTTTTCCAAACGGGGGCATTGGCGTGTTGGGGCTAAATTGAGCTGCATTCCAAATACGCAATCGTAACACCTGTTTATCGGGGTAACGCAGCTTCATGCTGATGAGTGGTGGCCCAATATTTCCCGGGCTTTCTCCGCCTGCAATCAGGTGGCATGCTAAGCAGTTGCCTTTTTGTTGGCTAAAGGCAAGTGCTTTGCCTGAGGACAGTTGTGATTCAACCTTGCTCTCAGCGTAGCTTGCAACCGGTGCTGTAGCACAGCATATTGCGAGTAGTAGTGTATGAAAAGAAAAGTGGCGCATAATACGGCTCCTAACCTCGATCTTCTTTTTCTTGTTTTAAGACAGCTTTGTAAATTTTTAAAACGGACTCTAGTCGAGAAGACTCATAAAAATTCAAATTGGGTAATTTCAGTGCGATCTCTATTTGTTTGATGGCAGATTTAATGGCGCCAATTCTAAAGTAATAGGCACCAAAATACTGGTGACCTTCAACAGAAAAGCCTGCAAGCCCAGAGGCTCTACCGATCAGTTTAATAAATTCTGGTGCGACTGTGTGATATTCAACAAATTTAATGAGAATTTGTCTCGCTTTTAAAGGTTGGCCTGCAGTAATCAAGTTGGACGCGTAGTGAAATACAACAGGGGGGCTGTCAGGGTACTTCTCAAAGGCTTTTTTAAAGACTAAGAGTGCCTTGTGAGGGCGGCCTGCAGCAACTTCAATTTCCCCTAAGGCAATCCAAAAATGGCTTTGATTCGGGTTGTCTTTCAGTAGTCGGCCTATCGCTTCTCGTGCTTGATTGTATTTTTTTAAATTTTTAAGTGATAAAGCATAGCCATACTCTGCGGCTGTTTTATTTAAGTAGCGTTTTTGTTTGAGTGCACTTTTATAGTGAGCAAGACTGGCATGAGGGTCTCCCGTATTGGAAATTTTTAACTTAACCCGCATTAAGTAGTATTCTAGTGGGTCTGGTTTTTGGTTGTATTTGTATTGCGCGGCTCGAGATTTTGAATCTGCAACTCGATTAAGGGTGACGGGGTGAGTGCGTAAAAACTCAGGGATTTCTTTCCCAGAGCTATAACGATTGGCAGATTGTAATTTTTCAAAAAAAGTTGGCATGCTATGAGGGTTGTAACCGGCTTTGGCTAAGGTTTTGATACCAACGCGGTCGGCTTCTTTTTCGTGTGCTCGGGTAAAGTTAATTTGCAATTGAGCGCTGCCTGCAGTCACCCCTGCTAAAGCGGCGGCACCTAGATCACTGTTTTGACTGCCGAGTAAAATCGCACCAAGTAATGCCGCTGTTGCGGGTAAATTAAGGCGCTGGGCTGCATCAAACTGACGGAATAAATGGTGCTGGGTAACGTGAGCAATTTCATGTGCCATGACGGAGGAGAGTTCACTCTCGGACTGGGTCATTAAGAGTAGGCCAGAGTGAATGCCTATGTTGCCATTGGGGCCTGCAAATGCATTGATGACAGGATCTTGTACTAAGAAAAAATGAAAGCTACGACTTGGTTCGTCACTGTGGCTGACCAGGCGGTAACCTAAGTCTTGTATGTATTCGCTCAGCTCGGGGTCGTCAATGACCTGGCTTGAGCGCCTGACAAAGCGTAAAAATGCATCGCCAAAACGACGTTCTTGGGCAGGGCTGAGTAAATTGCCAGAAGGGTCGCCAATCTCAGGTAGCTTGATTTCGTCCGGGTATGCTTCGGCAGACGCGGTAGCGCAATAGCTTAACGCGATCAGTAATATAAAGTACTTTAGAATCATAACCCCTATAGACCCAGTTTCCGGTAAAAAGTTTTCGCTGCTTTGTGCTTACTTTTGTATGGTGTCATGCAATGGCGATTTGAACAGTTGCAAGTCTCGTTTGATGATGTGAATGAGTATACCATCAAAGTTCAGTTGCTATTTGATTAACGCGTGGGTGTGTATTTGTATTAAAAATTTTATCGTTACCTTAGTTCAGTTGGACGCGCTGGCCAAAGGGGGTTGTATGTTTGCCTTTAACAAGCCAAAGAACAGGGTAGGCGGGTTCAAGTTCCGGAAATTTTCCGTTGGCATCGGTGAAAAACAACAGTAAATCAGGGGTGATGCCTTGGTCATCAACCCAGTTAAATACAGGATTGAAGTTGGTGCCGCCGCCGCCTTTGATTTCTTCTGGTAAGGTAATCTCTTCCCAGGCTTCATAAACCCAAGGGGAGCCTTCTGCAAGTTGTGTGTCGCAAGCAAGCAAGGTGACCTTTGCGCGCATTTGCCCTTTAATGGCATTGACCTCTGCTAAAAACTCCAAAATTTCAGCTTTAGAAATGGAGCCGCTAGTATCAACGGCCACGACAGTGTTGATGTGTGCACTTCGTAAGCTGGGTAAAATCGCATTGGACTCCCTGCGGGCTGGCCGGGTGTAGGAGTAGTCATCTCTCGCGGTTGCGGTCATGTATTTTGCCAGCAGCATGCGCCAAGGTAATCTGGGTTGTAGTAAATGTTCTACAAGTCTGGCAAGACCTCCGCCCATTTTACCTGCTTGAATGGCTTGCTGAGCTGCACCGGCTAATCTTTGTTGCCACTGTACTTCGAGTTGCTCTTGTTCAGCTGAGGTTAGTGGAGGGGGTTGTGGTGCGCCACCAGAGCTTTCATCTATTTCCGCTTCATTTTTTGTATTATCTTTATCGCCAGAGTCACCTATATTGGAGTCACTTTGCTCTTGATCTGGGTCTTTTTCGCTGTCGCCATTTTGATTGTCTTGGCGATCTGGCTTTTCTTCTGTTTCGCTGTCTTTTGGCGGTGGAGGCGATGATTGTTCGGAGTCGGACTGCTCATAAATATGCTGATCCATTGGTGCGTCACTGGTGTTCTCGTCAATGCAGGGATAAATCTCATCCGCGGTCATGTTTTCGAAATTATACGAATGAAGGGCGCCAGGTGGAGGGGTTAACCCATCTTGAATTAACATGGGGTTGATGGCGTAGTCACAAGCGACATCCCAGCGGCGCTTGTTTCTGTGGTGTCGTCTTGAAAAGTGGGAGAGGGCGCAGTGCAGGGCTTCATGGCCAAGTACAAATTGCACTTGGTGAACGCTTAGTGCATCTATATAGTTTTCATTGTAATAAAATTTTTTGGCATCCGTTGCGGTTGTGTCACACCAGCTTGGGTTTGCTTTAACCAAAGGTAGGCGAAGCACAAGGGCGCCAATAAAGGGTTTATCTAAAACCAACTTGGTTCTAGCAGCAGAGAGTTTTTTTTCTGCCGCAGTTAGGTTAGACATCGTAGAGCATCACGTCTGAAATGGCTTTAGCCCATTGTGAAAACTGGGGGACAGCAAATAAATCTTGGCCAATGGCTCGGTGCATGTCAGAGACGAGCATAACCCCCATTTCTTTTTGTCTAAATTTTTGGCCATAATCTAATATGTGACCAATGATTTCAGCGCTGTTTTCTGTTTCTTTTGCTTGTATTGCCCTGCCAACGAGTGCGGAAGCAACGGCGTACTGTAAATCAATTTCCGCAGGGATCGGGACTTCTTTACCTGCAATAATATCATCTAACTCAGGCATTTTATCTAAATTGTCGATAAAAGCGTGAAGCTCTATTCCTGCTGCTGGGCCTGTACAGGCTTGTAGTGCTCCAAGTAATAATTTGGGGTTCTCATCGAATTTTTTTAGTGCTCGATGTGCAAACTCCCAGGAGCGAGGTGAAGGGAATGCAGTCGGGTTGTGAGATGGGTCAAAATCAAATAACAATTCTGGGCGATAGCGCAAAAATGCGATGATGCGTTCATCAATATTGTGTTGGTATGCCCATAGCACCCAGTCATCTAGATTGGTTTCGATCTCATAATGAGAAAAGCGGTTGGCTAGTGGTGCTGGCATAGTATAGGTCACGCCTCGGTCACCTTGCCTGTTACCTGCGGCAAAGATTGCCCAGCCAGCGGGGACTTCATATTCGCCCAATTTCCGGTCTAGAATTAGCTGATACGCAGCAGCGGAAACGCTCGGTGGAGCCGAGGTAATCTCATCTAAAAATAGAATGCCGTTTTCACCATGCTTTTTTATGTTGGGTAGCATGGACGGGATTGCCCATTCAACGGTGTTGTTCTCTCTAAATGGTATGCCACGTAAGTCGCTAGGCTCCAATTGACTTAATCTAATGTCAATAATGGGTACGTTGTGGTGCTCTGCCACTTGCTGAATGATTTGGGACTTACCAATTCCTGGTGCCCCCCAAAGCATAACGGGGGTGTGGTGACCGGCGTGAGTACTCTGAAATTCAAGGTCTAAAATTGAAAACAGTTGAGCGGGGCGCATAATGAATCCTTAAGTCGTGGGCTTAAAACAAAGCGCCATCATTCAGTAAATTATCCATACTTTTCTTTAATACATCGAATGCATCTGGGCCTTCAATATCTAAGACTTGGTCTGAAACCCAGCGATTGTTGCGTTCACCCATGATGGGTTGTACAAAGTTACCCAGTGCTCTGTATAGACTATAACCAGGCTCGTCATCGGCAAATTGGCACTCAGAGTAAGTTGAGAAGCGGGCGTTAAGCTTTTCAATAAATGGGTTAACGAAATCCTCAGCGCCTTGTACGTCAAGTCGATTTTCTTGCAGTGTCTTGGCGACTTTAATCGCAATAGTGTTGATAAATGTCTGGCGTTTTTCGTCGTCCATGCGTTCGTAAGCAAGCCTATCGGTACACTGAATTAAAAAGCAGGCGAACTCTTCGATAACATCTAAACGATGTGAGTTTGAGTCGGTTTGGTATTGCTTGTTTTCTAGCTCTAGTAAAGCATTGGAAGAAATTTGCCAAACAATGAATCCGAGGGCATTGGATTGGTCTTCTATTGTTTTGGGGCCTTTTCCTTTCCGCCATCGATTTTTAACGCGCATGTGACTACCTACAAATTAAAATTTGTCTGTATTCTAAAGGAAAATATGAATGGAGTTTCAGCTTTTTTAGTGGGGCATTTAGTGGGGTGTGTGTATTTACAGAGCTGGCTATTGATAATAGCACAGCTCTGTAAACGAATGGTTTAGTCAGTAAGGACTAGTAGCCACCTTTACGCTTACTTTCAGGAAGCCCTGCGATTCTGCCGCCTTGCTTGCTTGGGTCTTTAGGGAACAGCATGTATAAAGACTTAGAGTCAGCGCTACCCCAGATTTTTTTCATCGCTTTCGTGATGTTGCGGGTGTTTGGTGTTGTGCCATCATTGATGTATTCACTGCGTAGGAAGTTGATTAAATCCCAGTGTTTGTCTGTTAACTCAATGCCTTCTTCTGCAGCAATAATTTTACCAACATCTTCGTTCCAGTCTTCGTGGTTTGTAAGATAGCCGTTAGCGCCAACCTCAATTGTCGTACCGTTTACTTCAATAGCCATATTATGTGCTCCTTAATGTAGTGTCATTATTTTGCGTCAGCGACGGGGACAATGTCTTTGTGCGGTACAAAAATACCACAGCCAAACTTCATTCCTTCACCATAACCTTGCTGCTGTAAAATTGCTGACTCTTCTGGTGTGAGGTCAGCAATCATCAAGCTGCGAGTAAATAAAGTGCGATCAGGGAATTGGATCGTATGAGTTCGACCACACAACATTTTGCTGCAGTTAACCCCGATATGCTTTAAATCTATATGTACTCGCTCTAAAAAGTCGTTTTCTGATATAGATTGGTCGGATATTATATACCGTGAAAACAAATTGGGGAATACGGTAAGTGGTTTTACCGCAGAAGATCCAATGGTAATTTCATCTCCGCCAAGTTTTAGTGTCTTTCCTGTTAAGGTTTTAGCGTCGTCAATTCTCTCTTTTGGTATGCGAAGCGTAAGCTTGGTTCTGCGGGACAAGTACATCGTTGCTTGGGTGCCCGTACCTGTTGTATTTTCACGGAGCCAGCCGTTGCCAGACTCCGCCCCGTGAATCAAGTGTAGCGCGGCGTCAGCAGTCTGCTCTAGCCAGGGTAGGTGGTTGAGAATCTGTTGTGATAATAAGTATGCATGGTCAACAAAAATGGATTTGTTATCCAGTTTGAACTGGATATCCATAATGTCATCTGGCATTGTAAATTCTTCAGCTCTAGGTTTGTCGCTCCACTGCATTGCATTAACCTTCTGGAAGCAATTGGTGAATGGCATCAGTGTCAATCCACCAGTCATCTTGGCTCACTAAAATGTTGAGCACATTTCTGAGCCTGGGTAAAAATTTAGATGGGTCATCGAGCTCTAGTCGTTTAACCCAAGATTCTAAGTCATCCTGGTTTTCAATGGCAGAGTGTCTGCGTGCGACTTGCGCTAGAATGTTGCCTGCAAAGAAAGATAAATTTTCATGTTCTTTTTCAGTGGCTCGAATATCCGTTAAATACATGGCTGTTGCAGCGGCGAGTGCTGCGGCATCGTAATCATCAGGGGTGTCATCAATAATATGGTTTAAAACTTCAATAGTAAGGTCAATATCTACTGGGAAGGTAACAGCAAGCCAAACGGCATGGCCAAGAGCGCATAAAGAATCTGGTTGGTCTGCTTTGTACATAATGGCACAGGTTTTGACCGCTTTTTGCCATTCTTGAACCTCAATAAACAGTGTGAATGCTTCTTTTGCCGTTGTCCAAGCTTTGTAAGGTTCTTTGAGGTCAGTTAATGCGGCCGCTAGTTTTAAGAGTAAATCGGCGCGCTCAAGTACTTGGTTTTCATTAAGTTGGTTTAGTTGCTGGCTAACGTGGTCAACTTGAGCGGTTAGAATTTGCTTTGGTGAGTCTTGGTGTTGGTTACCATTTAAGGCTGGCTCAGATATGACAGGGATATTGGGTTTTCGCATTGGAATATAGCCTTTGTGCTGAAAGATTAAGGTTGGCACGTTCTTGAATTGATATACATCATAAGTGACAAGAAAGAAGAACTAAAACCATTGCATTTAAGCGGAATTGCGTATATTGTGGCGTCGATTTAATGGTAGACAAAAATAATTTATCACGGCATCTATAAAATTTGATAACGATTAAGCTGGATTATAAGTTGTGAGCAGCTAGACTTTCTTCTAGGTGTCAGTATATGCCTACCCCAAATGGGGTAGAAGAAAGAATGCTTCGTCTCCCAAGAGAAGAATTTCTCAATGAGACGGCTTGAGTTATATTTTATAGCGTTGATTATCAGGTGTTGCGATTAGCAGATATTGATTATGTAAATCTAATATGCTAATTTAAATCGGATGTCTGATGGTGTTTTTTTAAACGATTAGTTTTTATATTCTTAGGAGTTCAATGATGGGTAAAGAAATGCATCCTACCCCTATGCTGGATCAGTTGGAAGACGGTCCATGGCCTAGTTTTATTACCGGTATTAAGCGGTTAGCTAAAAAAAATGACATGATGGTGGATCTGCTAGGTCAGCTAGAGCACTCTTATGAAACTCGTAAAGGTTACTGGAAAGGCGGCACCGTTGGTGTAATTGGTTACGGTGGTGGTGTTATCCCTCGTTTCTCTGAAATCGCTAGTGCTTTTCCTGAATCTAAAGAATTCCATACAATTCGCATTCAGCCACCAGCTGGCATGCACTATGATAGTGCTGTAATGCGTAAATTGTGTGATGTTTGGGATGAGTTTGGTTCAGGTTTGATCGCATTTCATGGTCAGTCTGGCGACATTATGTTCCAAGGTATTACAAGCGACAATGTACAGCCTGCTTTTGATGTGATCAATGAGATGGGTTTTGACATGGGTGGTGCAGGTCCTGCTGTACGTACTGGTATGTCATGTGTTGGTTCTGCACGTTGTGAGCAATCATGTTGTGATGAGCAAGAAATTCTACGTAGCTTGGTAAACAACTTCTTAGATGATATGCACAGACCTGCATTACCATACAAAATGAAATTTAAAGTGTCAGGTTGTCCTAATGACTGCATGAACGCGATTGAGCGTGCTGATTTTGCTGTTATTGGTACATGGCGCGATGACATTAAAGTTGATCAAGACGCAATTAAAGCATTCATTGCTGATAAAGGTCGTGATTACGTAGCAAATAATGTTATTTCTCGTTGCCCAACTAATGCAATTGCATTAAATGAAGACGATACTGTTACTATTGAGAACAGAAACTGTGTTCGTTGCATGCACTGCATCAACGTAATGACCAAAGGCTTATCTGTTGGTGATGATACAGGCATAACCATTTTAATCGGTGGTAAGCGTACACTGAAAATTGGTGACTTGATGGGTACAGTTGTTGTTCCTTTCATGAAGGTTGACACTGAAGAAGGTATCGAGAAAGTTGTTGAGCTAGCTGAAGAAGTCATCGACTTTTTCGCTGAAAATGCATTAGAGCATGAGCGAACTGGTGAGATGATTGAGCGAATCGGTCTTGTTAACTTCTTGGAAGGTGTTGGCGTAGATGTTGATCCTAACATGGTCGCTGAGCCTCGCCAGTCTTCATACTTCCGTGGTGACGGATGGGATGAGGCTGCTAAAGAGTGGTACGCAAATAAAGCGGAACGCGCTAGCTAAGTTTTAAATATGTTATAATGTGCGCCACTTTATTGTGGCGTACTTTTGTTGAAAATAAAGAGTGAGGTAATCATGTCAGCACCAAGAATGCCGGATGAAACTGGGGTACCAGAACCCTTTCAATATATGCACCCAACCATGAAAGAAAACTATGGGAAATGGGCATGGCACGACCGTCCACGCCCAGGTGTATTACATCATGTGGCTCAAAGCGGTGACGAAATCTGGACCGTAAAATTTGGTACACAACGTCAAATGGATACAGCAACAATTACAAAGATTTGTGATATTGCTGATGAGTTTGCTGATGGTTTTTTCCGTTTCACCATGCGTAGTAATGTTGAAATGATGGTTGCAGACCAATCAAAAGTTGATCCGTTAATTGCAAAATTAGGCGAAGAAGGCTTTCCTGTTGGTGGTACTGGTAACTCAGTATCTATGATCTCACACACTCAAGGTTGGTTACATTGCGATATCCCAGGTACTGATGCATCTGGTGTTGTAAAAGCAATGATGGATTTACTGCATGAAGACTTCATTAAAGAAGACATGCCTAACCGTGTACATATCACAACTTCTTGCTGCCAAATTAACTGTGGTGGTCAGGGTGATATCGCGATTAACATTCAGCACACTAAACCACCAAAAATTAATCATGAATTAGTTGCTAATGCTTGTGAGCGTCCAACAGTTGTTGCACGTTGCCCAGTAGCGGCTATTCGTCCTGCAATGGTCGATGGCAGACCTTCTCTTGAAGTAGATGAGAAGAAATGTATCTGTTGTGGTGCTTGTTTCCCACCATGTCCTCCAATGCAAATCAACGATTCAGAGCATTCAAAATTGGCTATCTGGATTGGTGGTAACCATTCAAATGCACGTAGTAAGCCTAGTTTTCAGAAATTAGTTGCTGCTGGTATCCCGAACAATCCTCCACGTTGGCCAGAAGCGGGTTCAATCGTTAAGAAAATTCTTGCAACTTACAAAGAAGATGCAAAGGGTTGGGAGCGTATTAATGATTGGGTTGAGCGTATTGGGTGGCCTCGGTTCTTTGAATTAACAGGTTTACCATTTACGAAGTACCATGTGGATAACTGGAGAGGCGCGCGTCATAGCTTAAACTCTTCTACACATATTCGTTTCTAACTGATTTCGTGTAAGGATACAAAAATGAAGTTTGGTATACTTATTAATGAAGGGCCTTACCAGCATCAATCGTCTGATTCAGCATATCAATTTGCTAAAGCGTCGATTGAGAAAGGGCACACAATCTTTCGGGTTTTCTTCTATCATGATGGTGTTAACAACGCGACTAACTTAACCGCGCCACCAACTGATGATCGAAATGTTACTCTGAGATGGACTGAGCTTGCTCAAGAGCATGATGTGGATTTAGTGGTATGTATTGCAGCAGCATTACGCCGCGGTATTCTTGATGAGAGTGAAGCTAAGCGACAAAACAAAGCTAACTTCAACTTAGCTGATGGATTCAGAATTTCTGGGTTAGGTCAGTTAATTGAAGCTGGTATTCAATGTGATCGTGTCGTTGTATTTGGTGACTAAGGAGACGCTTGATGGAAGATGAAATGATGGAAGGCGGCGTCGTCAAGAAGTTCATGTATGTGAACAGAAAGGCGCCATACGGCACTATTTATGCCTTAGAATCACTTGAAGTGGTTTTAATTGCGGCTGCATTTGAACAAGATGTTAGCTTGATCTTTATGGATGACGGTGTTTTCCAGATCAAAAAAGGTCAAAAAACAGACGGTGTAGACATGAAGAATTTTTCACCAACGTATCGTGCGTTGGAAATGTATGACATTGAAAAATTGTATGTTTGCAAAGAGTCTCTAGAAGCTCGCGGTATGAGTGAAGATGACTTGATCGTGGATGTTGAAGTGCTAGAAAGAGCTGCACTACAAGATCTTATGGATGAACAAGACGTAGTGTTTAGTTTTTAGGAGTGGTTCGATGTTACATATTGTAAATAAATCACCTTTTGAAAAGAATTCGCTAGAACAAGCGATTTCAAATTCAAAAGACGGTAGCGCCATTCTTTTAATCGAAGATGCTGTTTATGCTGCGAAGAGTAGTTCTTCTGTTGCTGAGATGGTTAAAGGCGCATTAGGGCAAAAAACTGTTCACGTTTTGGGACCTGATTTTAACGCTCGCGGTTTTGCCGATGAAGACGTTCTTGAGGGTGTGACAATAGTTGACTACAGTGGTTTTGTAGACCTTGTAGAAAATAATGGTACTGTCCAGTCTTGGGTATAACCAAATAATTTTTAAATCTACCGACAGGAGAAATGTATGTCTAATACAATCGATGTAAATGGTAAAACAGTTGAAACTGATGAAGAGGGCTACTTAGTAGACCTAAGTGATTGGGATAAAGACGTTGCTAAAATCTTAGCTGACCAAGATAGCTTAGAGTTGACTGAAAGCCATTGGGAAGTAATTGATTTCTTACGTGATTACTACGAAGAATACCAAATTGCCCCAGCTGTACGTGTTTTAACCAAAGCTATTGGTAAAAAACTAGGTAAAGAAAAAGGCAACAGCAAATATTTGTATGAGCTATTCCCTTATGGTCCTGGTAAGCAAGCATGTCGTTTTGCTGGTTTACCAAAACCAACAGGTTGTATCTAATAAGATACCCTGAGTAAGTTAAAGCAAGGCCGGATGAGTGTTCCGGCCTTTGTTTGACCCTAGGTTGTAACTGGGGGCTCGCAAGAAGGAAAAGATTGGCCATGTTCTTCACATTAATCTTTACAGTTCTTTTTTACGCTGCAATCATCATATTTGTTGGTGGACTAGCGTTCAAAATTAGACAATATTGGCAAACGCCTGCACCGTTGAAAATTCCTACTACGCCTGCGCCAGTAACACAATCAGGTGTTATCTATCGTATGCTTAAAGAAGTGACTATATTTGAAAGCTTATTTCGCTCAAACAAGTGGATTTGGTTGTTTGGTTGGTGCTTTCATATGGGGTTATTTTTAGTATTTGCTCGCCATCTACGCTATGTCGTTGACTGGTCTTGGGTTGCGCTCATTCAACCTTTTGGCATCTACGCCGGATTTTTAATGATTTTTGGATTGTCAGGGCTGCTCGCTCGAAGATTTTTAGTGGAACGGATACGCTACATTTCATCACCTTCAGACTACTTAATGCTCATTTTATTAATCGCTATTGCAGGCTCTGGGTTGCTAATGAAGTTTGCATTCCATACAAGTGTGATTGATGTTATCGATTTTGTTCATGGTTTACTGAGTTTTGGATTCCATATTTTACCGCCAGATTTCTTACTTTACATGCATCTGCTGATGGTTGTTGGACTAATGATTATCTTCCCTTTTAGTAAGCTATTACATGCACCTGGTGTTTTCTTTAGCCCGACTAGAAACCAAATTGATAATCCTCGTGAGAAATATCATGTTGCGCCTTGGGCTGCAAAACTTGGTTCAGATAAGGAATAATCATGGCTAAAGTTGAAATTGAAGTACCTGAGTGTCCTGAATACCCGATCATTCCACGTTTGAAAGAAGGGATGATGGCGCACAGCAAGCCATATATCGCTGTTGAAAAATTTCAGCATGAATTAGGTTTTCCAGGTGAGCTACCTGAAAATTGGCAAGAAGCAGCTTTAGATAAGATGCAGGACTTGCTGGGTAAGTACCGATCGTTCCAGGTTTACCTTGATTCATGTGTTAAATGTGGTGCTTGTACTGATAAGTGTCACTACTTTTTAGGAACAGCAGACCCTAAAAATATGCCTGTTGCACGGCAAGATCTATTGCGAAAAGTGTATCGTCGTTACTTTACACTCGCGGGTAAATACTTTCCTAAGCTCGTTGGTGCTGTTGACTTAACGAAAGACGTTCTGGATGACTGGTATTCTTACTATCATCAGTGCTCTCAGTGTCGCCGCTGCTCTGTGTTTTGCCCGTATGGTATTGATACTGCTGAGATTTCAATGGCTGCGAGAGAGATACTTGCAAGCGTTGGTATGGGGCAAAAATACTGTAACGAAATTATTGGTAAAGTTTTTAAAATTGGTAACAACTTAGGTTTACCTGAGCCTGCTCTGAAAGATACACTTGAAGGGCTGGAAGAAGATATTTTTGATGAAACTAATGTAGCGGTACGGTTACCTTTAGATGAGAAGGGTGCTGATATATTGTTGATAACACCATCAGCTGACTTTTTTGCTGAGCCTCATGTTGATGGTTTGATGGGTTATGCAAAAGTCTTCCATGAATCAGGTGTTAGTTGGACGATCAGTTCTTATGCTTCTGAAGGTGCTAACTTTGGTATGTTCATTGGTAGCTATGAAAATATGCGCCGAGTAGCGATGCGTATCAGAAAAGCAGCTGAAGATTTAGGTGTGAAACGCATTATGTTTGGTGAGTGTGGCCATGCATGGCGAGTAGGGTATAGTTTCTTAAATACGCTAGCTGGCCCGTTTGACTTTTTAGATCCTAATTACCCAGTGCCTCAACATATTTGTGAATTTACCTACGACTTGATTCAGAAAGACAAACTTGTTTTTGATAAATCAGAAAACGATGAGCATGTTGTTACATTCCACGATTCTTGTAACGTAGCAAGAGCCACGCGAATGGGGCCTAAACCAGGCGGACAATTTACAATTCCTCGCGCTATTTTAAAAACAGTTTGTAACAACTACGTTGATATGGATGCCGATACGATTCACGATGCAACTTTTTGTTGTGGTGGTGGTGGTGGACTGCTGACCGATGACTTGATGGAAATTCGTGTCAAAGGTGCGATGCCTCGTATGACTGCACTGAAGAAAATCGTCGACGAAGACAAAGTAACAACATTAGTTGCGATTTGTGCAATTTGTAAAAGCCAGTTTATTAAGACATTGCCTTATTATGGTATGCAAATGTATATGATGCATAGCTTACATCAGCTTGTAAGTTCAGCCCTAGTAATGCAGCGCCTAACAGAGCCTGCAGATGACAGCGAAAGCGAATCATCTGACGATTAAAAATTTTTCTTATAAATGTTTATGTGTAATTTAATTACAGGAGAATAGCATGACCACTACTCCTAGCGGTGATCAGAACCATACCTTTAGACGCTACGAAGATGACGACCATGATGTCGATGCATGGGATGAGGTGATTTTTCAGGCTGGTTGGTCTCACAAATGTCCAACTTATATCAATAAAACACCACCCTGTCAGGGAAGTTGTCCTTCAGGTCATGACATTCGTGGCTGGTTACAAATTGTTCGTCAATTAGAAAAGCCAACTGGTGATATGGACTGGCAGCGTTATGCCTTTAATCGTGCTACTGATGCTAACCCGTTTCCTTCAATGATGGGTCGTGTTTGCCCAGCACCTTGTGAAGATGGTTGTAACCGTAACCAGGTTGAAGACTTTGTTGGTATTAATGCGGTTGAGCAGTTCATCGGTGATTACGCGATCGAGCACGGTTTTGAATTTGAAAAATGTGAAACGACCAGTGATAAAAAGATTGCCATTATTGGTGGTGGTCCAGCAGGTCTTGCTGCAGCATTCCAACTTCGTAAACTAGGTCATGCATGTACTATTTTTGATGATCATGAAGAATTAGGCGGAATGATGCGTTATGGCATCCCGAGCTACAGAACGCCTCGTGATACTCTAGATGGCGAAATTCAACGAATTATCAACATGGGTGTTGATGTCAAACTTAAGACTCGCGTTGGCAAAGATGTACCAATGGATGACGTCGAAAAAGAATTCGATGCAATTATTTGGGCTTTAGGTGCTAAATCTGGTCGCCCTTTACCTGTACCTGGTGCTGATGCACCAAACTGCTTAAGTGGTGTTGCATTCTTAGAAGCGTTTAACGAAAAACGCCTTCAAATTGTTGCAAAGAAAGTGGTTGTTGTGGGTGGTGGTGATACGTCAATCGATGTTGTATCTGTTGCAAGACGATTAGGTCATATCACTGAAGTTCATGAAAAAGACTCAACTGAAAATGTTGTACTCGGTTTTACAGCTCATGACGTTGCTTCAACTGTTGTTCGTGAAGGTTCAACGGTTACATTGACCTCTCTATTCCCAATTGAAAACATGACTGCTGCTGAACATGAAGTTGAAGATGCTTTACGTGAGGGTGTTTCTATTAAAGGTAGTGTGATGCCTTTAGAAGTTATGCTTGATAGTGAAGGTCGAGCGACTGGCTTAAGGTGTTGTGAATGTACTTTAGATGGTAACAGACCTGTTGCTACTGAAGGTACTGAGTTCACTATCGAAGCAGATATTATTGTCTCTGCGATTGGTCAAAGTGGTGATCTAACTGGTTTGGAGTCTATGGATAATGGACACGGTTTCATTAACTCTGATAAATTTTACCAAGTACCTGATAAGCCAGGTCATTTCTTAGCGGGTGATATTGTTAGACCTCACTTGTTAACAACGGCTATTGGCCAAGCAGCAATTGCAGTAGAGTCAGTTCAAGCTTATTTAGATGATCAAGAGTTAAGCAAGCGTCCTAAAGTTGACGTACACCACTTTGATTTGTTGCATAAATTAAGTGAGTGGAACTTATCTCCTGAAGAGCATGAAGCAGGTGAAAGCCGTGGTACTTCTGAGGAAAACTTTGCTGTACATAACTATGACGATCGGTCTGCAGCTGAGATTATCCCGCATGATGACTTATTCTTAGGTCACTATGAAGAAACACCGCGTCACAAACGTGACACCATTGCAATCTCTTCTGAAGAAGTATTAGGTAACTTTACTGAGCGTTTAGTTGGTTATGAAGAAGCTGCTGCAATTGAAGAAGCGGGTCGTTGCATGAGTTGTGGTATGTGTTTTGAGTGTGATAACTGTGTCATTTTTTGTCCACAAGATGCTGTTAAGAAAACACCAAAAGCGCAATCAACAACTGGTCGATACGTTTATACAGATTACAGCCGTTGTATCGGTTGTCATATTTGTGCAGATGTATGCCCAACGGGTTATATCAACATGGGGCTAGGGGAATAATTTCCAATGAATTTTACTAGGAAATTTCTCAGGTTTTTCATGGCAGCGTTAGTTGTCATGATGATCCCATTTGCTTCTATTGCAGATGACAAAACTTCATACATTGGTAAAGATTTAGGGAAGCAATGCGTTATCCCTATAGCTGATGGTGAAGAGGTTAACTATGAGATGCGTGCGAACCACATGAAGCATCTTTTAGATAAACGCGATAAAACCATGCATTTAGGCGTTAGAACTGAAGAGTTCAGCTTAAAAGGGTGTATCGATTGTCATGCAACAGTAAAAGATGGAAAACCTGTTAAAGTAAATGCGCCAGGTGAGTTTTGTGCGGGCTGCCATAAGGCTGCTTCTGTGAAACTTGACTGTTTTGAATGCCATGCAACTGTGCCATCTAAAAATAGTAAGCTGCTTCAAGAGTATTTGAAAAAGCACAGCGCAGATAAATAAACTGAAACATGGAAATATCAATGAACGAAAAGACCGAGAATCCGGATTTAGATCGTCGCAAGTTTTTGGGTAAAGCCTTAACCACAGGTGCTGCTGCGACGGTTGCATCTGGTGTGGTGCTTGTTAACGTTGCAGATGCTAAGGCACCTGAAGCTGAGGCATCTAGTGAAGTGCGCTGGGGTATGTTGGTTGATACCGCTAAATGTACTGATTGCGGTGATTGTGTGACTGCCTGTAATGATGAGCATGGTTTAAACCCTGCTGAAGGCGAAAGTGAAAAGCCACTGACAGATTCTAAATGGATCCGAATGGTTAAGATCGAGCACAAGAGCACTGGTAAGGTCACATCTTTGCCTATGATGTGTCAGCATTGTGAAAACCCACCATGTGTTGACGTGTGTCCAACAGGGGCTTCGTTCAAGCGTCCAGATAACATTGTTTTAGTTGATAAGCATATCTGTATTGGTTGTCGCTATTGCATGATGGCGTGCCCATATAAAGCACGCTCATTTGTTCATGAAGCAATTGAAAATCAAGTTGCTGAAGCACCTCGTGGTAAAGGTACTGTTGAATCTTGCACCATGTGTATGCATCTAGTTGATGATGATAAGAATCCTGCTTGTGTTGATGCTTGTAAAGAAAAAGCACTGACCTTTGGTAATATCAAGGATAAAGCGAGTGACATATCTATAGCCTTGAAAAACTCTGAAAGTAGAGCAATTCGAGAGGACCTAGGGTTGAACCCTGGTGTTCGCTATAAAGGGATATAAAAAGCATGAAAGAGATTGTCTATAAAGAAATTGACGGTACTAGCCTTAAATACTGGGGGCTTCTTGCAGGACTAGGTGCGGTTATTCTTGGTGCGCTTGGTAGCTTCTATTATATGGAGCATAATGGTCATGTTGTGACAGGCATGACAAATCAGATCGTTTGGGGAATGCCGCATGTATTTGCTATTTTCTTAATTGTTGCTGCATCTGGTGCGTTAAACATTGCCTCAATTGGCTCTGTCTTTGGTAAGAAGCTGTATAAACCTTTAGGTCGAATGTCGGCTATTTTAGCGATTGCATTGTTGGCTGGTGGTTTAACGGTATTGTTATTAGACCTTGGCCGACCTGATCGTTTGATTGTTGCGATTACCACGTTCAACTTCAAATCCATTTTTGCTTGGAACATCATCCTTTATACCGGTTTTATGGGAATTGTTGGTGTTTACTTGTGGATGATGATGGAACGTAAAATGAACAAATACAGCACCTATGCGGGTTATGCTGCTTTTGTTTGGCGTTTAATTCTAACAACGGGTACTGGTTCAATCTTTGGCTTCCTAGTTGCTAGACAAGCTTATGATGCGGCAATTATGGCGCCGATGTTTGTTGTTATGTCCTTCTCATTTGGTTTGGCAATTTACATGTTGGTTCTGTTTGCGACATTTCAGTGGACTGACAGACCGCTTGGTGATGTGATTGTCAATCGGTTGAAGAATCTGCTTGGTGTGTTTATCGCTGCCGTATTGTATTTCACGGTTGTGTATCACCTGACTAATTTATATGCCACTGAACACCATCCCGTCGAAAGCTTTATCTTAAGTGGTGACACGAAATTTACGACCATCTTTTGGTGGGGGCAAGTGATTATTGGTAGCTTGCTGCCATTAGCGTTACTTTACTACCCTGCTACAGCTGCATCTCGTAAGTGGATTGCGATAGCATGTGGTTTGACGATTTACGGTGGTTTTTCGCAGCTATATGTTATTTTGATCGGCGGCCAGGCTTTGCCTCTTGCTATCTTTCCTGAGCATAACATCTTAGAAAGTGGATTTAATGACGGTGTAAATGGTACGACTCATGCTTATACCGCGTCCAATCCAGAGATCATACTAGGTCTTGGCGGCGTTGCAGTTTCGTTAATTATGGTGACATTCGCCTTTAAGATTTTGAAATTTGTACCTGAATCTTTAGCGGATGAAGTTGCTGATCCACACCATAAATAAAGCTTTGATGAGTTCATAAAAGTATAAACAGTAATAAATCAGCCCTTTTTTCAAAGGGCTGTTCTGATTAAGATCATTGTATTCCACTTATTTTAACGGGTTTTGCAATGTCTACACCAAACGAACATCCTTTTGCACATTACATTCGAATTCTTGGGAAAGGTAAAAATGGTTCCCGCGACTTAACTGAAAAAGAAGCTCAGCATTCGATGAGCATGGTTTTACGTGGTGAGGTTGAGGAGATTCAGTTAGGTGCCTTTTTAATTGTGATGCGGGTTAAAGAGGAAGTGCCTGAAGAGATAGCGGGCTTTGTTCGAGCATGCCAGTCAGCAATGGATGTTCCTAAGTGCTCTGTAGACCTTGATTGGTCTTCATATGCCGGAAAGCGCCGTTATTTGCCGTGGTATATTTTGTCTGCATTGATGCTTGCTGAAAATGGTATTTCTACATTTATGCATGGTGCGAGTGGCCATACTGCTGGGCGTATTTACACCCAAGAGGTTTTACCATTATTAGGCGTGAACCCATGTGCATCTTTACATGATGCTGCAGAGTCATTGGGTAAAACCAACTTTGCCTTCGTTCAGCTGGAAAATATTCTGCCCAAACTTGAAGATATTATTCAACTTAGACCTTTGATAGGTTTGCGCTCGCCTGTGCACTCAATTGCAAGACAGATAAACCCTTTTAATGCGCCATATATTATGCAGGGGATCTTTCATCCAGGCTATCGGCAGGTGCATCAAGAGTCTGCTTTATTATTGGGCCAGAATAATATGTGCGTCATCAAAGGTGAGGGGGGCGAAATAGAGCGTAACCCTGATGTTGAGTGTTTTGCCCAATCGGTCATTGATGGTGAGTTGGTTGATGAAACATGGCCACCACTTTTTAAAAGGCGTCATGTTAAAGATGATGAAATGGATATTCATCGTTTACCAAAAATTTGGTCTGGTGAAGAAACTGACGAGCACGGTGAAATGTCGATAGTGGCAACTGCAGCTCTTGCCCTAAAATTGATGAAGAAAGCGGATACGCAAGAGAGTGCTTTGGCCATGGCGCAGTCTATGTGGGATGGAAGAGATAAAAGCAGACATGCAGGCAGCTAAATGAGCTTTTTAATCTCTGCCGCGCATAAGTCTTCTGGTAAAACGAGTATTTCAATTGGTTTGTGTGCAGCTTTTCGTCAGCAAGGTTTTTTGGTACAGCCTTTTAAGAAAGGCCCTGACTATATTGATCCTCTTTGGCTTGGCAATGCCTCAGGCCGACCATGTTATAGCTTAGATTTTTATACCATGTCTCATGCTGAAATTTTAGCCAATTACCAGAGAGCAAGCTTGTCTTCAGATATTGCGATTGTTGAGGGGAATAAAGGGCTATATGACGGTCTGGATTTGGATGGAAAAAATAGTAATGCAGCGCTTGCTAAGCTACTAGGCCTCCCTGTTGTTTTGGTATTAGATGCAAGAGGGATGACGCGTGGTGTTGCACCATTAATTCTAGGTTACCAATCTTTTGACCCAGACATTAATATCGCCGGGGTGATATTAAACAAGTTAGGTGGCTCTCGGCACGAGGGAAAACTACGTGCTGTGATCGAGCATTATACCGATGTCAAGGTGATGGGAGCGGTGCACTTTGAGTCTGAATTAGAAATTGATGAGCGACATCTAGGCTTGATTCCATCAAATGAGCATTCCGTTTCTCAGGTGATGGTTGATCGCCTGGCGAATGTTATGCTCAATCAGGTTGATTTGAAGGCTTTAAAAGAATTAGGTGCTAATGATGTTTTAAAACATCAGAAATCAACCCTGGTCAGTGACTCTCCTTGTTTTGACCATCTTTCGGTTGCCATACCAAAAGATGAGGCCTTTGGTTTTTATTATGCGGGAGATATTGAAGCCTTTGAGAGTGCCGGCGTCAGTATCAAGTATTTTGATGCATTGGTCGATGCTAAGTTACCTGAGGTAGATGCGCTTTTCATTGGAGGTGGTTTTCCTGAAACACAGATGCAAGCCCTGTCTGATAATACTCAGCTGAGAGGGGATATCGCGACTAAGATCAAGGCAGGTTTGCCAGCTTATGCAGAGTGTGGTGGTTTGATGTACCTTTCCGAGAAAGTGACTTGGGGGGATGTAACGTGTGAGATGGTTGGGGTTATTCCTGGCGAGACAACAATGTGTGCTAAGCCGCAGGGGCGTGGTTATGTTAAAATGGAAGCGACAGATTGTTTCCCATGGCCTGGTGTTACTAGTGGGGAAGTGGTCTCGGCACATGAGTTTCATTATTCTAAATTGACGCTTTCTGAGCCGGTAGAATTTGCCTATAGGGTAAAGCGAGGTACAGGAATCACTGGTGAGTCTGATGGTTTGTTAAAATATCACTTGCTGGCGAGTTATACCCATTTGCGTCATGTTGATCAGACTCCTTGGGTGTACCAATTTTTGGCTTATGTCGATAAGTGCATGCAAGGCAATGTTGCGCTGAAGTAAGTCGGGCTGGTTGGGTTTGGTGGCTCCCATCGTACTTTGTATGGTTTTAGCTGGTGAGACTTTTACGGTAAAATAACCGTGTTAGGGTTGATCGCTTTGTATATTGCAGCACTGTTGTTTGGTTTTTTAGCATGCTTGATATGAACACGATAAAATGTAGTGCGGTTTTTTCGCCAAAATAAAGAATAAAAGGAATGTCATGATAACGGTTACTGATGCTGCGGCAGAGCAAATAAAAGCAACTTCCTCAGGTGAAGGAATGGAGAATTTGGTATTAAGGTTGTCAGCGAGACATAAGTCTGATGGCTCTTTAGATTATTTAATGGGGTTCGATGAGCCAAAAGAAAATGACCTTAAGTTCTTAGGTAACGGCGTCGATATGATTGTGACTGAGGATGAGGAAGATGTTTTAGCGGGCACGATTATCGACTTTGTGGAAATGACAAAGGGGCAGTTTAACTTTATTTTCTCTAATCCAAGTGATGCCAACTACACGCCACCACCAAAGTCATTTAAAGCATAACTTGTGGAGCTTTCAAGTGAAGACGTTTTTCGTTTAAACGTATTATTGGCTAACCCCGTGAAGGCGATTCGAATTAATGAATCTACTTTAACGCTGCATGCACTAACGGAAGACGGTGAGGCGAAAGTACCGCTTAACCCCAATTGCCGGGAAGATCGTTATTTGCGTTTAGTGCGAGAGCTTTTGTCGGGGCATGTCATGGGTTCTCCTGGTGGGTATCCTGTCTACCTTACTCGGTGGACAAGAATGGGGCAAAGCCGTGGTGAGAACCTTGAGCAGTTGCTGTTACTTGGTGAGTCAGAGGCATTGGTTGCGGTGGTGTGTGCACCCGATATTACCGATGAAATAGCAAGCCGTGCTTGGTGGGTTGAGGCAACATCTGATAATGCGCGAAGAATGCTCTGTGCTGAGGCTGTTATTAAAGGTGACATGGGTCAGGTTTTAGCCGATCACCTTGCTGAGCACTTGGCTTTTGAAAATGAGCCGCAGGTGATGATTGATACCGTGAGCTTGATTCTACAACCTGGCTTATTGCCAGAGGAGACGATTGCCAAAGTTTGGGAGAAGGCGAAGAAAAAACCAATATATCAAGTGGGTTTTTTGAAAACGCTTCCTGATAACTTGCCTGAATCCAACGTAGCCCATGCTCAGTACACTGACTATCAAGACAAATTGGCTGCTTTATCTCAAGCTGGAAATCCTGTGGCTAAAATGTTGTTGCGAGTCATGTCAGCTTCGGGGCAGTCGGTATTAACGATCACAGAAGCCGTATTGAAAAAGCCAAATAATCAAGATGTGATGAACGATTTATTCGATACGCTGCGTTTTTATTTTTCTGTGATGCAGCCAGAAACATACTCAAGAACGCGTGAGCCAGATTTGGAAGCCATTATTGCCGATGTATCAGCAGTAATTGAGGCGGGTGAAGTTGAGTCTGTGCAAGCTGTGCTGGATGTGGCACCTGAGCTTAAAGAGTATGTCACTGTGATGATGCAATTTTCTTTATTTAGTT
>JABHGC010000124.1 GCA_018672285.1 Methylococcales bacterium | reverse complement strand
TGTTTGCTGTAAATGACTTTAATAACAGCCACGATGACAGATGAAGTAGTCTACTTTGTTAATTGATTTGTATTTGGGCATTTAAATATGGCTGAAAAGATTACCTATGCCTATTGACAGGGTTATGGCTCATATGTGTTAGCTGTAAATTGCACTATTTATTAGCTCCAGATCTGGTTTTAATTCACCTGCTTTCAGTTTTATCAATCTATCTTTCAGCTTTTTAAATTCTAAAAGAGAGATTAACTCGTCTTTGTACAGGGAGCGGATAAACTCACTTGCTGGTTTGTCATTTTTCATGGAGTTTGCGTCATAGCATGTAGCAACAATATTTTTAAAAGAATTACCACCACCACTAGCTTGAGGAATAACATGATCAAGGTAGCAATTTTCAGAAGTTATTTTCCTGCCAGTATAGAAACATCGATTATCTTCCCTAGCAAGTAAACTGCCTAGCAAACGCCTGTCTTTATAAAAATCAAGCTCATCAATTACTAATAGCTCTTCTTCTACTGCTTGATTTTGAATGTGGGGGATTTGACTTGGTAGTAATAATTTTACAACGATTCCTTTGTTTGATCTTTCTATAATTTGAACACAACCTTTATCTTCTAGGCTACGCAATTTTTTGGAACGTGTTGACGTACTTGGCTGTTTTGATTTTTCACCGCTACCCAATCCAATTTTTGCTGCCCTAGTACTATATAGACAGGATTTTTTACCAATTAAGTATGTATGACGAAATAAATAGTGATATATAGCTTGTTCATAATCATCCAATATAGGAACAAGCTTATCTTGTATATCAATTAATATTTCTTCTAAATTTTCCATACTCTACACTCAATTTTTTACAGCTAACAGTTAAGTGGCTGTACCTTTTCTGTAATTAAACACGCACAGTTTCTACCTATCCAACAACCCGGAGCATTGTCAATATTTTAAATTCGAGATATTACTCAAAGAATTCAACCCCACCATTGGCAACATTTTACCATTTCATTCACCAGACATAAATATTTACCAATGACACTCATCATATAAAAGTAACCTTTTATCTAATTTACTTTACAACACATCTTATTCCCAATACAATAATAGAGAACATATAGAAACCAAGAAGATATTATCTTGAGCAAACAATCCCCATTTATTGAAAAAATAAGGCATGAAATTCGCTTACGACATTATAGTATTCGCACAGAACATACTTACATACAGTGGATCAAACGCTTCATAATTTTTCACAATAAAAGACACCCTGAAACAATGGGAGAAACCGAAATAACTCAGTTTTTAACGGATTTAGCAGTCACTAGAAATGTCGCTGCGAACACGCAAAACCAAGCACTAAATGCGTTAATGTTCCTATATCAAAAAGTGTTAAAAAAAGAGCACATGACACTTAGCAATGTCGTTAGGGCTAAAAAGCCACAGAAACTACCTGTCGTTTTGACTAAAACTGAAGTTCAAAAACTACTATCAAATTTTAATTGGTCAACATGGCTTGCAGCTTGTTTACTCTATGGTTCAGGATTAAGATTACTCGAAGCGCTTCGACTTAGGGTTAAGGATATAGATTTTGATCGAAAAACACTTTATATTCGTGACGGCAAAGGTGGGAAAGACCGCTCAGTGACACTTGCGGATGAACTCATAAGCTATTTACAAAGGCACCTTGACTCAGTTAAAACAATACACGAAAGAGATTTAATAGCAGGATTTGGCTGCGTATACCTTCCTCATGCTTTAGGCACTAAATATAAATCAGCTTGCAAAGAATGGGCCTGGCAATATGTGTTCCCCGCAACGAAGCGCAGTATTGACCCGAGAACAGGCATTGAGCGCCGACATCATACAGAAGGAAGCACCCTACAAAAAGCGATGAAAATGGCTGTCGTAAAATCAAATATTAACAAGCCTGCTAGCTGCCATACACTAAGACATTCATTTGCTACCCACCTACTAGAAAGTGGTGCCGACATAAGAACGGTACAAGAGCAATTAGGGCACGCTGACGTGAGAACAACACAAATCTATACACACATCATTGGCAGAGGAGGAAACTCCGTCCTCAGCCCGCTAACCTCCATACTCTCTTAAGGTACACCTCTATCAGCTCAATAAACCTTTAACTAGCCCCACTACATCTTAGTAACATTCCTCTGGTAAACCCTGAGTTACAGACTAAAATTAGGGAATGAAAGCAACTAAAGCACTTTTTTTACCACGCCACAAACTCAATGACCTTTTCCAGTCATTTATTCAATCTGGTTTTAATATTATTACCCCTATCGTACAAAATGGCAGTCTTCGCTACCATCAAATACGACACGCCAATGAAATCACACCAGGCGCCATTGATGACTCTCACATGGGAAAAATCACCCTAGCTAAAACGAAATCCCCCCGCTTTTACTCTTTTACAACCACTGAGCAAAGTATTAAACCATGGGTATTTTCTCCCAAAGAAGTACTTTGGCAATCAGACCACAGCCAATCAACAATCACTTTTAAATCAACCCCACCAAACACCCAACCCACACTCGTCTTTGGCATCAAAGGGTGTGATTTGGCAGGACTAAATTTATTGGATCAACACTTCAATAAAGACCCTTCTCCAGATCCTCACTACCAACAAAGGCGTGCATCACTCAGTTTAATTGGCCTAAATTGCCATCGCAGTGGCGCAAATTGTTTTTGCAACAGCACTCAAGATGGACCAAAGATAGAAACAGACACTTGTGACGCCTTAATGAGTGAACTAGATGAGGGGTTTATTTTTCACCATAGCCAAACAGATTTACACGCGAGATTAACCTCACTTAAACTATCCCCAGCCACACCCGAACAATTGCGGCAAGCCGAATACGAAACCCAAGCTGCCGCTGCTGAGCAGCAAAAAAAATTACCCAAAATTTCATCCACTGATTTATTTGAACAAGATAACCACCCAGAGTGGGAAAAAGTTGCAGAACGGTGCTTAAGCTGTGGCAACTGTACTGCAGTTTGCCCAAGCTGTTTTTGTCATACTATTGAAGCAAAACCAACACTGAGCAATACCTCAGAGCAAACCAGACAATGGGACTCATGCTTTACAACACAGCACAGCTATTTACACGGAATTTACATTAGACCTGAACGAATTCACCGCTACAGGCAGTGGCTCACTCATAAATTTTCAGGTTGGCAAGCACAGTATGGCCGTATCGGCTGCACAGGATGTGGACGCTGCATTACCTATTGTCCTGTAGGCATAGACCCATCTCAGGCTTTACAAACCCTGCTACGCAGACAGGAGGACATATGATACACCTCCCACAAGCAGCCATTATTACTGAAAGAATTCAAGAAACTAAGACCATATTCACGCTAAAACTACGATTTGAAGACCCTCAAATACAGGCCGAGTATCATTTTCAACCCGGGCAATTCAATATGCTCTATTTACATGGTGTTGGTGAGATTCCTATCTCCATCGTATCAGACCCGAAAGACAGCGATTTTTTACAACACACCATCAGAGTTGTTGGCAGGGTGACTCAAGGGTTTTCTAGACTGCAAGCCGGAGACAGTATTGGCGTTAGAGGGGCTTTTGGTAGCGCTTGGCCACTGGCAGAAAACAAACGTAAAGACATCATTTTTTTTACAGGTGGGCTAGGTTGCGCGCCTGTTGTTGCAGCCATTAAATATGTTTTAAAGCGACGGAATGACTATGACAATGTTTGCATTATACAAGGGGTTAAGCACGCTGATGACCTCATCTGGCGACAACAATATCAAACATGGCAAGAACAACATAATGTACAAATTTACTTAGCTGCAGATGTCAGCAGCCCAGGCTGGAAAGGCCATGTTGGACCTCCCACAGAATTACTGCATCAAGCTGATTTTGATCCTGACAATTGCTGCTTTATGCTATGCGGCCCGCAACCGATGATGATTGCGGTATGCCAGCAACTCCACGGCAAAGGTGTTCCTGACAATGCAATTTGGTTAAGCCTAGAACGCAACATGCAATGTGGTAATGCACAATGTGGGCATTGCCAAATTGGGCCTTTATTTGCTTGCAAGCAAGGCCCTGTTTTTAATTACTCAACAATCAAACAATTCATTGGCAAACCAGGCTTATGATTATTTTTAAGCAAGAAAAACCAACTTTAGCCATTCATAAATTCACTTCATGTGATGGCTGTCAACTTGCATTACTTAATCTCGGGCCAGACTTACTGGAACTCGCAAAATTAGTCGATATTAAACACTTTGCAGAAGCAGGCATTGTTGCATCAGAAGAATCTGTAGACATTGCTCTAATTGAAGGCAGCATTTCAACCCGTTCTGAACAACAACGCATTCAGCGCATACGCCAAACTAGTAAATACGTCATTGCATTAGGCGCTTGCGCCACCTCAGGTGGCATACAGGCCTTGCGTAATATTTCAAATGCCGAAGCATGGCTAGCCTCCCTCTACCCAGATACCTCTGTATTAGACAGTTTAACCACCTCAACCCCAATCGAAGAAAGCGTCAGAGTGGATTTTACATTACGCGGCTGCCCTGTCAGCTGCCAACAACTCATTGATTTTTTATTACAGCTTACTCAAAAAATCAAACCAAAACCTATTGATCACTCCGTTTGCCAAGACTGTAAACGCAATCAAACATCATGCGTCATGGTCACCAAACAAATCCCATGTATGGGACCTGTCACTCAGGCCGGATGCAATGCTCTATGCCCACGCATAAACCGTGGCTGCTTTGGCTGCTACGGGCCAACCAAGCAAGCCAATACCGTAGCACTAGCCAAACAGTTTAAAAATCTAGGCATGAGTGATAAAGACATTAAAAATAGTTTTTTACACATCAATAGCCATTCAAGTGCATTCTCTACAGCTGCTAACTCAATTAATGAGGATGACTCTAGCCATGAGTGACATCAACATTCAAGTCCCTATACTTGCAAGAGTCGAAGGCGAAGGTGCTTTAGATTTAAGCATTCGAGATGGCTCAATCCACAGCCTAAAACTTAAAATTTTTGAGCCACCTCGACTATTCGAAAAATTTTTAGTCGGCCGGCATGCTGACGAACTACCTGACCTTGTCGCTCGAATATGTGGAATTTGCCCAGTTGCGTACCAAATGAGTGCTGTACACGCTATTGAATCACTGGCTGACTTCAAAAGACCAGCATGGCTACATGATTTAAGACGTTTATTTTATTGTGGAGAATGGATTGAAAGTCATTCTTTACATATTCACTTACTAGCAGCACCCGATTTTTTGGGGTTTAGCAATGTGATTGACATGGCAAAAGAACACCCTGAAGCCGTGAATAGAGGGCTAACCTTACAAGCCATCGGCAATGATATTATTCGTACTTTAGGTGCGCGCTCAGTACACCCTGTTGGAGTGAAAATGGGTGGGTTTCATCAGCTACCATCACAGCAATCACTCAATACACTACTCTCCAGTATTGAAAAAAGCATACCTGCTGCTGAAGCGCTATTAACCTGGTGTATTTCATTAGATCGGCCACACTATGAAAGCACTTTGCCCAGTGTCAGCTTATCATCTCACGGCGAATACCCCATCAATCAAGGCAATATCATTCATCTGAGGGGCTTAACATCCCGCTTGAAGACTATGAAAAGCACTTTCAAGAAAACCAAGTGGCACATTCAACCGCACTCCACTCTCACTTGAAAGGCCAGCCTTATTTATTAGGCCCTTTAGCACGAGTGAACCTTAACTTCGACCAACTACCCAGTAAAATCCACGCTACTTTAGCACAGCATGGTTATACAGTTCCCAACCATAATATGTTTGATAACATGGTGGCTCGTGCCATTGAGCTACTATATGCATTACATGAGTCGAAACGAATAATAGAAACAGTTGACTTAACACACACACAGGTTGACCCTATTGAATTTAAAGCAGGAACAGCCATTGGCTGTACCGAAGCACCAAGAGGGTTATTATGGCATCGCTACGAAATTGATAAAGCGGGTTATATTGAGCAAGCTAAATTAGTGCCTCCGACCAGCCAGAACCAAGCACATATTGAACACTCACTCATCACTGGGTTGACGGCTTTTGGCTTGACTCGCCCAACAAAAGATATCAAGCAATATGCAGAGCAAATGATTCGCAACTACGACCCTTGCATTTCTTGCGCCACCCATTTTTTAAAGCTCAATATAGAATATGACTGAACAACAACCCACCATCAATATTGTTGGCGTGGGTACATCACACAGTTTAGATCAAGTTGGTATTGATATAGCGCATCATATTCAACAACATAATACCAACCTAAATTATATTGCACAGTATATCTATGTAGATTCACCGATCAACCAGCTCGCTAGTATCAACTTCCAGCGCCCCACTTTTTTTATTGATGGATTAATAACAAAAAATAATAACAAACCGATTATTAAGCTACATTTATCACAAATCATCAATGATTTTCATGGCATTTCTAGCCATCACATAGGGCTTATTCAAACATTACAACTCTATCAATCACTCGGACAGTTAACAGATGGCGTTGTTGTTCTTTACGGTATTTCAATCGAGACAAGTCAACCAATAGACAAAATTGCTCAACAAATTTTACAGGATATAAATGACACGGTCAGTCTAGGATAGAAGCGCGGATAAAAATTCACCCCGCCCAGTTTAACGCTAGGGTTACATGCAGCTAGAGCAACAACTATAACGCTACATCCGCTACCAACCTGACTGTTTTAGCCTCAGATCGTTCAATCATTTTCACTATCGCAGATTGTATTGCCTCATCTTCCTTGGCATCTGACTTACTTTTAAACCTTTCTTCCATAGGCTCAGAACCTTTTTCAGCTACAAATCTCACAACAACCTCCTCTGCTAGATCATTCTGACTTCCTACATATCCAATTGAGATTTCTGGGTAACCTTGAAATCCCATTTTGACTTTTTTCGCCACTCTCTTTTTAGCTTTTTCAAGATTCACGGTAATACCTCATAAGTGGGCATAACAACCAATTTAGTTGCTCTTAACATGAAAATAGATTCAGGTGACCTCTTTTTCAATCGCATAAATATCATCATCGATTAACCCTACTCTTGATTCAAGTATTGCACGAGCGTCGTGAAGACCACAGTTATAAAAATATGCGCCCATATCTTTCGCAAAAAAATCTAAAAGAAATTCTGCATCAAATTGCTCCAGCTCTTGATTTAATTCTTGATCAAAATAGGATTGAAGTTTTTGAACCATCACCTGTTGTTGCTCTCGAGAAAATTCAATTTTAGTCATATACCAAAAAACCCATGAGAGTTAAATCAGCTCAAAAATACGCAACATCGAGGGCAGCCTCCTTTTATTCACTTTAGACTATAGAAAAATACCGTGATAACCACGAAAAATATTGAGCTAACGGAAAATTACCGAGTGTCACTGTAAGACAAGGCATAATTTCCCGCTAGGGCGATTTAATTCGTACTACAGCCTAAAGAGGAACAACTTTATTTGCACAAGGACCTTTTTGACCTTGGCCAACTTCAAACTCTACTGCTTGGCCTTCATCAAGTGTTGCATAACCGCCACCACTTTGAATTTCTGAATGATGAACAAAAAGATCTTTACTGCCATCTTCAGGTGCTATGAAACCAAAACCTTTTTCCGCATTAAACCACTTAACTGTACCTTTACTCATTTGTTACTCCTATTAATGGTGAATAATTTTAATTCTATCTTCGAGCTCACCAAGTCGAACATAAAGTGATAGTACTATACTGGAATTTATGGCTTACACATAATGACAAGTTTCACCATTCAACAACTAATCTTTTAATAATGACTTCGAATTTCCAAATCAACCAGCTCCTGTAGCTGTTTATAGCCAAACTGAACCAATGGTTTTCCATTGACAAAGAAACCGGGTGTTTTAGTGACACCAAGCGCCCTAGCATCCTCTACGTCTTGCTGAATTCGCTGTGCAATATCGTCGCGCAGCATATCCTTTTTAACTTGGTGCAGGCTTAAGCCACGCACCCTGAGGAGGCGCCATAATTTCTCTGGCTGGGGGTTGTGGTGTGATGCCCAGGAGCCTTGAGTGTCATAAATAACGTGTAACGCCTCCCAGAATTTGCCTTGCAGCCGCGCAGCCTCTAGCATCTTAACCACCAAATCTGACCCATGATGCAAAGGCAAATAGCGAACAACCAACCTAATCTTCTCTGGATTTTTTAACATTATCTCTTTAATCAAAGGATAAAACGCTTTGCAGGTTTCACAAGCAGGGTCAAAAAATTCCACAATAGTTACTTTCGCATGATTACTGCCTATCGTTGGTGAATAATCACGAACGAGTAATGACGCATTTTTATTGGCGACATCACTTAACTCATCTGCTTTTTTGCTTTTATAAAAAATCAATGCAACTGCAAAAACGATCAAGATCAACCCGCCGGCAATCACCACCTGAGCTTGTCTATTCATGATTTTTGTCACCCTAGTTTATGTATTGAGAGACTGCTTTAACCCTGCGCCGAAAGGTCATCAGCAGCAAAATTATTGCAGAATATGAAATAATGGACAGCATTGGTATCGTAATAAACCCCAATAATTCCAGGTCTATATCGGTACAAGAAGATTCTTTATCACAAGGCTGCAGACCCTTAGGTATGTATCCTGAATAGAGCAAGTAGTGGTAAACCGCAAACAGCCACCCTATTACCGCGATTGGTAACGCATAGCGCACTACGTTCTTGTCTAGTGGAAACATGCCCACCATCAGTATCACAACCAAAGGGTACATAAAGATACGCTGATACCAGCATAGGAGGCACGGCTTCAAGCCCATCACTTCACTGAAGAACAAACTACCCACAGTTGCAATCGTTGCTATAACCCAACAATAAAAGACTAGGCTCCACCCTTGTTGAGTTTCTTCTATTGGGTTTTCTATTTGTATTTTGTCCATATCATTTTCTTCAAAGTAAATCATTACCTCAGACTTGGTTAAAGTAACCGGATAAGAGCCTCAGAGAAGCTTTTATCAAACTGGGCATCGCCTACTAATACACACCTAACACGTGTTTCAACCGTCTATTGCACACCAGTATCGACTTTCTAAATAATTTTTAAAATATCTAATTCCACAACAAGACCCAATAACTTACACAACTTTGCCGCCTGAAATACAGTGCTGTTAGCTTTTTTAAGACACAGAGAATATCGGCCATTTGGAAAGAAAATGGGTATTTATTAATCAACTAGAGAGTGAGCAAGGTGCGTTTATTAATGCTGAAATCTCGCTGTAGAGCGAGATTGTTAAGATACTGGGGTTTGCTGGATAACAATCAGAATATAATAAATGGCGGTGGAAAGTACACCGTTTTCAAAATGGGTCTCTTGTTTTTTGTTCAAAATCAACAACTTGAAATGGCGCATCTTTCTAGAAAATGATTCAAGGTAATCCGAATGAACCGTTTCACGGCATATACCCATCGGGTGTAGAATAATGGTATCACTAATTTAAAGGTGCCGCTCATGAATACAGGCTTAGGTTCAGTAACCACTTTTGCATTGCTCGTCGGACTTTTGAGTCTTTTTCAAGGCAACGGTTTTGGGAGTGCATTGATGCTGGCCGGGATATGTTTCTTTTTTGGGCTCGTCTGGAAACTCATGACAGGCACAGCCGGAAGTGGTTTGTTGTCTGGGCTGCTTATGATTTTTGGGTTGGGCTGGCTTATCGGTAGTAACGGTGACGATGATGGGGAAGAATGAATAGCTCATGCTACCCTATGACTAAATATCTAAATTTTGATCATTTTAAGTGGTAGAAAGCTTGTTACAGACTTTTTTAAACACTATTTAGCCTAAAATATAAATTCGCCAGCGACAAGGGAGCAGTAGTGTTATTTGGTTTTTTATAGTGAATTTTGTTGGTTTCCCAATATCTGTTAGTATTAGCAGTTCGTGCAAAGACAGGTTGCAATTTTGGCCCAGCTTCTACTAACGTAACTAATAGTTCGTGATCAGCGAGGCCGCACGAAAACAGCCTTAAATTTATGTAGTATAATTGATTTAATGGGTAAAATTTGAGTAGTGGAGCTGATTAGAGTGAAGATAGAAGCAACAGACTTTGGGTTTACATTTGTCATTTGCGGAGCAATGAACCCTTCTTTGCACCACCCTAGTTGGTACAATCATATTGAGGTTCTTTCGGCCGAAGAATTAAAAGAGTCTCTTGCGAATGATCATGCTTTTGTTCCTCAACAAGCTCAATTTTACACCTCATCTTTAAAGATAATTTGCCAGCAGCAGCGCTGGCAGGCAGAAACAAGTGATTCGAAAACTGTTGATCGCGTAAGAGAAATTGCCTCAATAATTTTTGATAAACGCTTAGCTGAGACTCCAATAAATGCAATTGGGTTTAATTTCAATTATATTTATGAAACGACACAGCTGAATGTTGGAAATTATTTAGCAACACAATTGTCTGGCATGCCTTTTAAATTTCCGATAAACGAGCACTCGGTTGGAAAGATATCCTATTCTTGGCCAATTGGTGGCAACCAATTGAATGTGCTAGTTGAACCATCACCAAAAGGAAAACAGTTTGTTCACATTGGGTTTAATCTCCATATTCCAATTAAGGAAAGTAGCACACCAGAGAGGTTCGACCTTGGGGTAATGTCTAATCAAATATATCAAGATGCGAAACCAGTCATTGATGAGCAAATTGCCGCAATTATCAACTCGATGAACAAACTCAAAAGGTAATTGAAATGGCATTTTCAGGGTTACTGCCCAGTCAATATGATCAAAATACTTACACAGCTCTTTTTTCTGATGAAACAGATATATCATGTGGTATACCTGAAGCAACAATAAACTCTAACTGTGTCCAAGTACCAGACTATAACATCGCACTCAACAATAAAGTTAGTGAAGATTCTAAAGAAGCGGAGAATAAATTTTTTAGGTGGAGCGGTATAGTTGAAGCGCTTACGCCAATAGGAAGTACCTTCTCCGATGAGAGCCCAATCCACACCAATACGCTCTCATTTATGAAAGGATTGTACGAAATATTTGAATCCCCCTGGCTACAAAATTTGTACTCACTTAGTAATGAAAATTATCCTGAAGCTATCAACCTCCTCTACAAACGTTTTGATGGTTTACTTTCTAAGGAAAAATTCAACTCTTGTGACTCATTACTAAATCAGGTCAATATAAACAACCTTAAGCCCGAAGTTTTTATAGCCCTACTTGCTATAACATTTGCAGCAAAAAGTAAGCTCCCATCAAGAAGCGCAAAAGTGACTGATATAAGGAATAAATTGGCAGTTGCTGGCGAAAACGCGGATGAGATTCTCGTTGGACTTGAATAGCTCTACTCCCCTAAGTGTCTACACTATTGTTGATACATTGCCTATTGAACCGTTCATAGGTGTGGGCATAAAGCGGATAAATTCACATCAAAACCACGCAGGTATAGTTTATAGAGAAGACGGTGGTGAAGCGCAGTTTTTAGACTTGCGATGGCATCATCAACTCCATCAAGGAATAGCAAAAAATGGTTATGCGTTTGTATTGCTGAATATTCATCAATTACGAATACCTGCAATTGTTGGATATTGCAGACTATTATGGGAAGAAAATGAAAATGGTTGCATTCCATATGGCTTTAAATTGCCAAATGAGTGCTTCGATTCTACAACGGCAAAGTGGCTATTAGGAAACAGTGGTCTCGGCCTTACATGTGCCACTTTTATTTTAGCAGTATTACATGCGCAGAGAATAACAATCGCAAAATTGGATGATTGGCCGGAACGCGATGCTGATAATGTTTGGCGACAAAGTATAATTTCAGCATTAAGGGACAACAATGCGCAAAAGCAAGCAAATTATCTTGAATCAGAAAATAGCGGCGTGCGTTTTAGACCGGAAGAAGTTGCCGGCTCGGCAGCATCTACTATATACCCAGCGAATTTCCAAACTGCTATATCTTTAGGGGGAAAAATTCTGAATATTTTTGATGATATGCCTTAATAATCGTTATGATAAAGGTACAATCTCATTTTTTGCATCGGTTCCTTCCCAGCGTATTTTCGAATGTGTAGAGGAAAATTCCGGCATTCAGTTAGCATGGGAAGACTATTCCTAAAAATGATATCCCACACCTAAATACTTAATTTATCCTTTGCAAATCACAACCAACAAATGCTTCGCTCTTGAGCACGCAACATAGTAATCAGATTTTTTAAACACGCTTGACTCATCACTTGGCACGTCAAACAAAATAATGGCATCAGCCTCTAACCCTTTAAAGCCTTTCACAGTAGAATATAACAATGCCTTCCCAGACTTCCATTCCTGAATATCATCAGTTAAGGCAACACCCTTAATCTTGATAGCACCTTTCAAGGATGAGTTAGCTAATTTAGTCGGTGAAAGGATAGCAATTTGATTGGGCTTGAGTTTGCCTTTATTCACCCAGTCATGAACACAATGCTCGACACGTTTTTTAATATTAACCCCGGAGTCTAATGTTACTACCACTGGTTCGATACCAACCGGTGCTCCATCAGCCGTTGGAACAGGTACTTCCAAAATATCACTACAATGCTTTGCAATTAATTTAGTGTTTCTACAGTTCACAGGCAATGTAAACGGCTCTCCTAAAGCAGGAAGCGAGCTTGTTTGATCAACGTAAAGATTTTGCTTTGGATCGAAGAAGACGTACATGGCTCCATTCTCAACTTCACGATTAATCCTCTCAAGAGGCACCCACCAATTAGAGTGAAAATCTTGGCCTTCATCAACAATTACAGCATCAAATTTTTGGTCAAGCATATCAATCGCATCAATCAGTAGCTCGGGGGCAGTTTCTTTCCAAAATTCATCACTATCGTTGAATGGCGGGTTAAATGGAATGGATGCTTTTTTACACCACTCATAACACAGTCCATGAAAGTGCTTAACCGTTATCTTGTCTTTGTACGACTCATCAATTGAATCATTGATCCAATGGGCAAGTGTTTTGTTATAACAAACTAATAATGTTGATAAGCCGTTGTCAGAAAATTTCACTGCCTGAGCTTGTGCAAGCATCGTTTTTCCTGAACCAGCAACACCATTGATGCAAGCTCTTTTTTTCTCACCGAGAAAGGTCAGCAACTGTTTTTGATCGCTAGTTAAGCGGAAGAGTTTTTCTTCTTGTTCTTCCAATTTACGAAATAAAACGGGTAGCAAGTTAAAGCTTGGCGATATAGCTTGCTGTATTCTAGACATATCATCCTTAGTTAGAGGCACTGGATTTTCTTTTCTAATCCATTGCGTTAGCGCACTTTTAATTTTTCTATCTAAAAAGGGCAAATCACTAACAGAAAATATAATGGCGGGGCCTGAGCCTGGGGGTGTCGTTCCAGAGTATTCACAGTCAGGAAACACAACGGCATAACCAAAACCGAAAGGTAGTCGAGGCGGGCGCATTCCCAAAAAGTAGGCAAGACATATTGTAAAGTAGCCACCTAAGTCATTAAAATATCGCATATTTTTGTTAGCGCAAAAGACAGGCGATATGAAAGACTTAGATGGCAAAG
>JABHGC010000091.1 GCA_018672285.1 Methylococcales bacterium | reverse complement strand
GGTGTTCGCGGCAGTTCACAAATTAAATAGCCGGCCAAGAAAATGCTTAGGCTACAAAACACCTTATGAGGCTTTTGAAGAGCTCACTGGCATTAAACAAGAAAATTTAACCGGTCATGCACTTATGACTTGAATTCAGGGCAAACACTTCTGATGATGTGATTAACTATCTGAGAGGAGATCGTACTAAAGAAAATGATATTATTTTTAGATCCCGTGAAAGCGTGTTAGGTGATATTATCAATTCTGAGCCAACCTATGATGATCGTGGTACCTCTGAAGTAGCAGATGATATGATTTATGTCGGTGCTAATGATGGGATGTTACATGCCTTTTCTGCAGCCACAGGCAACGAAGAGTTTGCATATATTCCTGCTGGTATTGCATCAACCGAACCTACTAAAGGTTTACATTATTATGCCAGTGCCAGCTATGATCATGCCGCATACGTTGACATGACGCCAATCCTGACGACTGACGGCACTAAGCGTATTCTATTAGGTGGCTATGGTGCTGGTGGTAAAGGTTTATTTGCTTTAAATGTTGCTTCGTCAAGCTTTAGTACGTCTAGTGTTTTATGGGAACTTACAGCGGCTGATATAGGTACAGGTGATTTAGGTTATAATTTGTCAGCACCTGTAATTGGTACATTTAAAGATAAAAAAGTTGCTGTCTTTGGTAATGGCTTTCAGTCTGATACGGGCACCTCTAAATTGTTAGTGGTTAATCTTGCAGGGCCTTCTAGTGCTGGCTGGACTAAAGATACTGACTATTACTTAATAGATGCTGGTAGCGGTGGTTTAGGAGGTGTTGGTGCTGTATTTGAAGAAGGCTCTGATGTTATTAAGCAAGTATACGCAGGTAACCTTGAGGGCAAGATGTACCGTTTCTTAAAAGCAGGTGAAACGGTAACGAGTAAAGTCATATTTGATGCGGGGTCTGAGCAGCCTATTACTGCTAAACCTGTTGCGAAACAAAATACTAACTCTGCAGATACGCCAATTGATGAGTTTACGGTTTACTTTGGTACAGGTGCTTATTTTGCAGAAGGGGATGCCGCTAAAACAGGCGTTCAAGCTTTTTACTCTGTGATTGATACAGATAAAACAGTTGCGATTGCTAATTTGCAAGAAGTTAAAATGACTACTATCACAGGTGTTGCAATACAGAATGCACGTGTAGGTGGTGATCAGGTTCAACGTGATTCCCGTATCGTAACGTTAGGCCACACGGCTGTAGACGATGTTCAAGGTTGGTATGGGGAGTTACCTGCTTCTGCTGAGCGTATGGTGTTAGAGCCTATCTTATTAGAAGGACATGTCATTTTCGCGACGACCATTCCAGAAGATACAGAGGCTGTTCCTTGTAGCGATGGCGGTAAAGGGTTCATTATGATCTTGAATGATAAGACGGGTCTTAGCCCTCAAGACCGTCCTGTCTTTGATTTAAGTGATAACTTTGTTGTGGGTGATCGCCCTGATGATTATGCTTTAGCGACGTCCGGTATGGCATTACCAGATGGGGTTAATATTTCGGATATCATTCCTGATGACAGCTCAGAGGCTCGCGTGATTCCTGGTGGGTTTGTCGTTAATGGTATTCCGACTTCGCCACGCTATTTAGCGAATGCTGCGAATGAAGAGTCTGGGACTAAGGTTTATTACCAATACGTAAATGCTTCTCGTGATCCTAACTTTAAGTTGTTAGATTTCGGTGGCTTGATATTGAAACGTCATAGCTGGAAACAGCTTCAGTAATATTGTTTACAGCATATTGATGTTGTATAAAAAAAGCCAGATAGGGAAACCTATCTGGCTTTTTGCTTTCTAGAAATACTGATTATTGTGCTTAATGAGACATTTCTTCTTGGGTAAATAAATCAAGTGTAAAACCCGCATTTTTACCTTTATGTTTTGGTTGGTAATATAGTTTGATGTTCTTTATGAGCCTTGCATTACGGAAGGTGGCTTTTTTGCTTTCGCCATTCATTAGCTTGCCTGCTAAAGATTTTAAATTAAGGGTTTTGCCGTTGTTAAATGTCACTATGGCTTTGTTAATGTGGGCTGTATTGTGAAAGCCGGTGAGCTTGATGTCTTTGACGGTTTGATCAATGTGTAGTACGTCATCACTTTTGCCATATTTACGGCTGTAAAATGTGTCGTATTCTTGCCAAGCCCATCTTTCTACGGTATCTAAATCAACAATCACTTTTCTTAACTTAACGGTACCGTTGGTTCGTATTTGCCACTTACCGTGTTGCAGTTCTTGCTGGTTGTTAAACTCAATGCCATCGAAGGTATAAGCGGCAGGATTATCAAAATTGTAGTCTCGGCCCATGAGTGTTTCAGCATTGGATGCATGTTCACCGATATTTAATTTGGCTTTGCCTTGGCCATTTTTGCTTTTGCCGATGAGGGTGACTTTGTTGATGACACTGTTACGAATATTGAGGTTAGGAAAGCGCTTTTTGAGCATTTTCTTCAGTTTTAGGGTATGGCCTTGGTTGTATACTTGGTCATGTAAGGAGAGGGTGTAGGTGTCAGCGTGTGCTGCTGAACTGGTTGAGAGAAGAGCTAGAATCAGTAGGGCGCATTCCCAAAAAGTAGGCAAGACATATTGTAAAGTAGCCACCTAAGTCATTAAAATATCGCATATTTTTGTTAGCGCAAAAGACAGGCGATATGAAAGACTTAGATGGCAAAG
>JABHGC010000097.1 GCA_018672285.1 Methylococcales bacterium | reverse complement strand
TTCAGGTGTTTATAGGTCATATTGGCCTCTGTAATGTGTTTGGTAGCTTATTACTTTACACCTGAGTCTTACTTTACTCTATAGGTGTTTTTATTTAGCTACGACCAGAGGTCATGCACTTATCATACGAATTCAGGAAACTGCTTTTTGCTGTGTAAACGGTTTACACGGGCAATGGCTTGAATGAGGTTGTGATCTTTAAGCGGCTTGTCGATATACAGAACGGTGTTCTTCGGCTCGTCAAAGCCCGTTAACAGCTTGTCTACCACAATCATAATGTCCGGACCGTCATCACGACTAAAGTCTTCTATGATTCCGTTGGTGTAAGCTTTTTCATCCATTTTACCAATATTATCTTTCCACCAATTTTGGACGATATCTTTGCTGTCTTTGTCTACAGCTTCATGACCTTCGCGGGTATCAGGGGCAGACATCGCGACAACAGAAGAGACCTTACCGATATTGTCTAAAGCAATTTTATAACGAATAGCTGAAACTTTGGAATCACAAGCGAGTTGGCCTTTTAAGCCTTGCTGTTTAAAGTTTTGGAAGTGATCTGAAATATCATGAGCAATCAGCTCAATGCGACCTTCTGTTTGATAGATCTGGCCTTTTTGTGAGAACTTCTTTTTTAAATCCGTTTTTTGCTGCTCGGTTAGCTTTTGCGTAATACGCTCAAACCAAGCATCAATGGCTTTGTCATTCACATTTAAATCAGGAATACGTTCCTCATACAGCAAGGGGGTGACGGTTTTGTCTTCGACGGCCTGCTGCATGGTGTAAGAGTGAATGATTTTACCGAATTTGTTCTCGGTTTTATCATCTTTTAACAAGGGCGTACCGGTAAAGGCTATAAATGCCGCTTTGGGCAAGGTTTGCAGCATGCGAATGTTATTTTCACCGTTCTGGCTGCGGTGCCCTTCATCTACCAGTACCAGAATATTCGGGCTGTCATTAAAGCATTCCTTTTGTTTTATCGCAGAGCCAAATTTGTTAATAATAGAGAAAATAACCCGCTCGTTACCTTTGCCTATTTGCTCGGCTAAACGCCGCCCAGAGGTCGCCATAGCGTCTTTTTTATCGCGATCTGATAATACTCCGCCGGAGGCAAACGTGCGGCTAAGCTGATTTTCTAAATCCACCCGGTCGGTGACAATAATAACGCGACATTGCGCTAACGCTTCAAGCCAGATTAAGGCCTTAGATAAAAATACCATCGTGAACGACTTGCCGCTGCCTGTGGTATGCCAGATGACACCGCCATTACGGGCACCTTGCCTTGCGCCTTCATCAAAACTGGTAATACGCTCAACCAAGGCTTTAATGCCAAACACTTGTTGATAGCGGGCAACGATTTTGCCTGCCTTTTTATCGAATAAAGTATAAAGACGGGTCATGTCTAAGAGGCGGTCTGGGCGCAACAAACTCACCAATAGCCTGTCTTGGTCGGTAACGGTTAACTCCCCGCCTGCAATTAACGATAGGTAGTCGTCTTTAGTCGTGTGAGGGCGATGGTCGAATAAACTGTTGAGTTGGCTTTCATCCAGCGTTCTGTTCTTGAAGCGAACAATCTCGGCTTCAATGATTTCCTCTTCTTTCCATTTCGCCCAAAACGTTTCAGGTGTGCCGCAAGTGCCATACAAGCCATCGTGACCATTCACCGATAACAACAACTGGCTGTAGGCAAACAGATGAGGGATTTCAGTTTGTCCCTGATTACGAATTTGCTGGGATACCGCCTCACTAAGCGTTGATTTACCTTCTTTAGAGGAGTCAGGGCGTTTGGCTTCTATCACGACCCAAGGCAAACCATTAACAAAACACACAATGTCAGGGATACGATTACCCGTACCTTCACTGTTATGAATCACCATCTCTTCGGTGAAGTGAAACTGGTTATTACTGATGGTCTGCCAATCTATCAACTGAATGGTGGGGGAGGCTTTTTTGCCATCAACAAATTCAGTGATGCTCACACCATACATCATGGCGTTGTAAAGTTTCTCGTTTGCCGCTTTCAGCCCTAGGTTCATGGCAGGGTTCAGCTCATGCATTATTTTATCGACAGACGCAGCCGAAAGCAGGTGCTGCTTCCCCGCAAGCGGAAAGGTTTGTTTGGCTAAAAATGACCGCATAATCGGTAATAACATGACCTGACTAGTCGCCTTATTACTCACATTAAGCTTGCCACGAAGCTGTTCACAGTCGCGCGGTGGAATGAAGGTGTAGCCGAGGTTGGATAACAGCGTTAAGGCCGGTATTTTAGCGCTGGACTCTTCTCTGAAATTTGCTACTTGCTCGGCCATTATTTCTTCCTATAAGCATCAAGTGCTATGACGTTATTGCTAAGATCTGTATGGACATCTGATGACAGTGCGTTATCCGTGTGTTCGGTTGGCGGCATTAAGTCTGGATGTCTGGCGGCGAAATCAGCGCGTTCCTTTGCTTTAAGGTTGTTGATGCATGCATCCGCCTCGGCGGTATTGTATTCGCCATAGTGTTTTAACCACGTGTGTAAGAACTCATGCTGTGGATGGAAATAGTCCTTTTCAGCTTTGCGTTTTCTTAGCAGTTGATTGACAAAGACATCATGTCCAATTAAATCAATCTCCGTGGGGACTCCTCCCACGTCATCAGCCCAGCGTTGAAAGTGCCAAGCCACATCATTGACATGCGCTTGGACACTGCGATCGCCGCGCTGATAAAAGGCAACGCTATTGTGCTGATGACGGTAGCGTTTAAGGCTGGTATCAATGGCCTGCGAATCGGCATTAATGGCAGTCATCATTTCATGAACATGAACGGTAAGGTGGTGCTCAAAATCATTCATAAAAGCGGTGTCATCGCCTTTTTTTAACGCAGACAAAGTGATGCTAAAACGGGATTGGTAATCCATCGCTACCAACACATTTTTACCTTTTACTTTTATGGCGTGCACCAGCCACTGCCATTGTAGAGGGTCATCTGATTCGGCAATAGTTTGTTGGGGGGGCGGTTCAACGGGTGTGATTTTTTTGCCTTTTTTGGTAGTGCTAAAAAAATCAGCCGCCGCTTTGGTGCAGTTAAATATCAGCACAACTTGTCCTTGAGGCGTAATTGACGTCGGCTCTTGGTTAAGCTTGAGCGTATAGTGTCGATGCGTTCTGGGTTGAGCTTGGGTGTGATCATGCCCATACAGCCTCGCTTTCATCAGTTTTGACGCGGCGTTTACCTGTTAACAGCTGCTGCATTAAGGCTTTTTTCTCTTGCTTTAAATCTGCGAGTTGTTGTTCGAGCAGTTCTATTTCTTTATCCGCATTGGTCAATACTGAGGCGATTTTTTGTTGTTCTTCCTTTATTGGAACTCGTACTGGTATTTTTTCACAAACAGCTTTATTTAATTTTGGTTGAGCAGAACCAGAGTTAAACTTCCTGTAATCCAAGCTTTCAAGGTACATACATAAAAAAGTTGGGTTCATGTTGTTATTGGCTTTTAAAACATGAGCATGATTATTGACCCATGTTTTACCTTCTATCGAAAATGCTGACGAATCTCCTGCCCTCCACTTTGCTCCATCTTCACCAATTAACACTAATTTTTCATCAAAAATATAGTCATTAACATAATCTACAATTCCAGTAGCACCGTAATACGGAATATCACCTTGAATTCTATTTTTTTTAGAGATTGGCTTTCTGAATCTATCCAATATTTCACAAATATCTTCAAGATTCATTATTGGCCAAGGCGCTGACATTTGAATCACAACAACGCTCTAATTTTCTTGAGTATTT
>JABHGC010000095.1 GCA_018672285.1 Methylococcales bacterium | reverse complement strand
GACTGTAATTCTTCGAGTTTCATGATTGTATTCATTCCTTAATCATGAACGTTTTTTCGCTTATCACTCCATTTCTTTAGGCTCACTTCTCACTGGAAATAACTCATCGCTTCAGACTCATTCCTCATTGGACAAGGCTAATACTTGAATTTAACTTTGAAATATTAGAGAATGCAGGTTATGCACCCTTGCAGAACACAAAAAAGATATAAGTCAGCTCTGACACCCCCCGCGATAAAATGTTCGCGAAATCAATAAAATAGTCTACGCTTTATGATGATATGAATAAAAATGAATTATTGTGTGACTAACACATTAAGTCTTTGATTCTGCATGATTTAGTGTGTGGGCCGTAAGGATTAAATTTTAATTGAAAACTCTTTGAGGTTTATTATGAAGTACAATGTAATCGCTGGTGTATTATCAGCAGTTGTAACAATGGCTGGCTCTGTAAGCGTTATGGCTCATGGCGAGCATGCAAAAGGTAATATCGGTTACTTACTAAACGACAAAGGTTATACAACCATGTCTAACTACGGTGAGTGCTGGAAAACAACAGATTGGAAAAAAGCATTATCAATTCCTCACTGTGAAGGTGATGATGATAAAGATGGCGTTGCTAACCCATTAGACAAATGCCCAACAACCCCTGCTGGCGACACTGTAGACAGCGTTGGTTGTACTGTAGATAAAGATTCAGATGGTGATGGCGTTTACGATAAAGACGATCAATGCCCTAACACACCAGCAGGTACCGCTGTAAATGCTCAAGGTTGTGCATTAGATTCAGACGGTGATGGCGTATTAGACGGTGCAGATAAGTGCCCAGGTACTCCAGCAGGTCGTACTGTTGATGCAGACGGTTGTGAAGCTTCAACATTGGTACTAGACAATGTTTACTTCAACACTAACTCAGCTAACTTAACACCTGATTCAATGGTTGTTTTAGATAACGTTGCTGATTCATTAAATGCACAAAACGACATTAAATATCTTGTTGTTGTAGGTCACACAGACAGCACAGGCGCTGAATCTTACAACCAAGTATTATCTGAGTCTCGTGCAAACACTGTACGTGCTTACTTAGTTGGCAAAGGCGTAAATGGCGATACCATTTCTGCTGAAGGCCGTGGCGAGTCAGAGCCAACTGCTAGCAATGCTACCAGTGCTGGTCGCGCTAAGAACCGTCGTGTAATTATTGACATCAAACGTTAATAACGACATAGACTGAAAAAACGGCGTACCCGAAAGGGTGCGCCGTTTTTTTTTGTGCTCAATTTTCTGTTAGGATCATAACGGTCTTAAAATAAGAAGATTAATGGGCTGCTTATGTCTACCAAAAAACGTCAATTACTGTCCTTGTTATTGTTTGGGTTTTGCTTGTCTTGCTCTGATTCTGAGAAAGCACCGTCGAGTATTCTCGACGATACGGCCTCCTCTTCTACATCTTTGAAGCACAGTGGTTATCGCGAGAGTATGCCTCCCCCTGTTGAGCCAAGTGTGGTTGCTGATGAAATAGCGTTTAGCGACCATAAACCTGGGTATGCAGGTGGCGAGTATGAGGGAGATGATGACGAGATGGGAGAGTCCGCATCAGCACCAGAGCCTGAAATAAAAGAGGAAGAAGAAGCTGATGTAGGTTGGGATGCCGGGTATGACCGCCGCAGCAATGAGTATGCAGACCTAGAGGGTGCATTGGTCTATTCAATGTCAGAGCCTGATGCCGATGTTGGCCAGAAAGCAGATGCGATGACAGAATATAATTTACCAGCAGAAGCACCGGCCTTAGGCTTAGCTAGTCCACCACTCGTTCAGCCAAAACCGGCTAAACCGAGCCCTACATTTACGGGCAGGGCGCTTGGTAGTATTTCATTACAGGCCAAGATGAATGTTGAGAAAAAACAGCACGAGGCTCTTTATAAGCAAAGTAGCGTACAAAGATGGTCGGTAGAATCCCGTAAAAGAAAGCAAAAGGTCGCGGAAAAGAAAAAGGCACAAAGGCGTGCCAAATTACGTCAAGCAAGCGCAGGAATAGGGTCAGCTGATAAAGGGGTGAGTAAACTTTCTCAATTGCCCAGTGTCAGTTGGCTAGATGAGATATCCCAATTAGAGAACCTAGACTATCAAGATGCCACGGGTTACTGGCGAAATACTTATCTGCCTGGTGATCAACAATTTAGAGCGCTGCATTTCAAGCTCAGTGAACTGTCTCAACCCAGTCAGCAAGCCAGCAGAATTTATCAGCCATTTGATCAGCCTGATCATGCCGCATTATCGTTGTATTTATCTTCCTCAAAAGCCACCGTTCAAGGTAAAACTCGGATGTTGTTTCAGGTTGGGGTTAAGGGGAATGAACGAGGTCGTGGTAGCCGCCCGAGAATGAATGTAGGGATCGTTCTTGATTTGACCCAAGCGACTACAGCGCAAACGCAAGAACAGATGAGTGCGCTATTAAAAGCCTTTGTACAAACCAAGCAAATTGGGGATCAGTTTTCATTGACGATTGCCGGTAAGCGCGGCGGTATGATCATTCGGCCAAAACAATTTCAATATGGCGCAATGAAGCTGGCACAAGACTATGTGTTCGCCGATGGCAAGCAGCCAAATGATTCTTTAGAGCGGTTAACGCTACAACAAGCTATGCAGCAAGCCACTAAAACAGTAGGAACAGAAGATGACCCAACAGCACCTCTTGGGGCAAGCTTGGTTATTTTGATTACACCGAATGATTTAATGCGGCAAGTAAAACCGTTAGTGGAATTAGCCCATGCGAGTGCGGTGCAAGGTATTCCGCACAGTGTGATTGGGGTCGGGCATCAGGTGAATCAACGGGCGATTGATCAAATTATTTTAGCCGGTCAAGGAAATCGTCGACTGCTGACAGAGGTGGCTGAAGCAAAGGGGTTGGTTAGCCGAGAAATGAATGCGATTAGCCGAGTGATTGCACGTGCGATCCGCTTGAATATTCGTTTGTTGCCAAAGGTGAAATTAGTGGGGATCTTAGGGTCTGAGAAGCTAAGTCAAAAGCGGGCAGATCGGGTCAGGGCAATGGAAAACAGCATTGACTTACGTTTGGCAAAAAATTTAGGGATAAAGTCAGATCGAGGCAAAGATGATGCGGGGATACAAATCGTGATTCCTGCTTTTTATAGTAACGATGAGCATGTCATTTTATTAGATGTGGTCACAGAGAGTGCCCAAGCCATTGCCGATGTAGAAATTAAGTATAAAGACTTGGTGTTTTCTAAAAACAATGTGATGACGGTGCGTTATGCCTTACCGAATACGCCGATGGTGGCAGGCGCTTTACAGAAAAATGTGGTGAAAAATTATATTGCTTACCAATTATCGAATATGTTTGAGCAGGCTGCAGAGCGTGTTCGGTCTGGGCAGCGTAATAAAGCGATTAATTTAGTACGAGCCTATCAGCAAAAATTACAGCAGCTACCAGAATGGATGGACAGTTTGAATGACCCTGATATTCAGCGAGATATTGCTTTATTGGAAGAGTATGGGCTGTGGATGCACCGTCAGTCTCGGCGGGTATTGATGGATTCTTTGCAGTATGCGAGTTTTGCTAAGCGGTTATCTAAGCCAGTTGAGTAAAAAGTGAGTCAGGATTGGAGCTGAAGCATGAGGAAACCTCATACTTTTCGAGTATTGCTCGTTAGGTTAACTTTTGGATCGTGGAATTTTAGGGAATAATTTTGTAGTGGGTTTCGAGATAAATTGTTTAGTTGACTAGAGGCGATTGTAATCGTTTTTAATGCAGTATTAACGGGGAAAGGGGCACAATAATAATGAAAATAGGATGGCAGGTTTTTCTGTGGGTATGCTTAAGTTCAGTTGCTTTTGCAGAAGGTGAAGTGAGTGTTCCATTGTCGGAATACAGTCAGTTAGTGGAAGCGGTGGATCAATCTAAAGTGGCACCGTTCGGTCACGGAGTCAGTGATAGTAAGGTCAGTGTGACGGTTAGTGCAGAAAAAGATCACTACAAAGCCACTGTGACAGCGACTTTTAAAGTGCAAACGTATAATAACCGCTGGGTCTCTGTACCTGTATTAGATAACAGTGTGGCGGTCAAATCTATTCGAGTGAATAGACGGTCTGTGCAATTGAGCCAAACAGATGACCATTGGGTATGGGTTACGAATAAAGTCGGTACCCATCATGTGACGTTGACATACGAGGTTAATGCTCAGTCGACGATTACCGGGTTTAAACTCCCCGTCGCCTTACCGATTGCTGCAGCCAGTCAACTTACAGCGACCATCCCCCTTAAATTTACGGAAGCCGGTTTAGATTCTGGTGCCGTTGTGACTAGCCGAGTGGTTGCCAATCAAACTCAGTTACAAGCAACGGTGAGTGGTGTTGATATGGTGTCTTTAACTTGGACGCAACCTGTCACGGATAGCTATGCGATCAGCCGGGCGCATTATTCTGGGGTACGTGAAGACGATGCATTACACATGACAGCAGAATATGCCGTACAAGTGTTTCGCAGTGAGCAAATTCAACTGCCTTTGTTGCCTAAAACAGCGATCTTACAAGATGTGCGGGTGGATGGTGAACAAGCTATCGTATTGGTTAAAGACGAGTCATTTGCCACGTTAATACAAGGCAAAGGCCTGCATAAAATCACCGTGCAGTTTCAAGTACCCATTGATACTGAAAATGGCCCTCCGGTGGTTCGATTAAACCTGCCTGAAGTGCCTGTTTCACGTTTTAGTATTCGCCTGCCAGGTGACCAAGAAGTCTCCGTAACACCCAAAGCCAATGTGCATAATCATTTTGATGAAAAAGACACATTGGCGACGGTCAATTTGCCGATGGCGAAACAAGTGGCCTTTACCTGGGCAGAAGCGATTCCTGAGGAAGTGCAAGAAGAGGTTCGTGCCAATGCCAGCATCTACCATAGTTTGTATGCAGAAGAAGGCGTGATGTATGGCACGGTGAATGTGGTGTATGACATTACTCGGGGTGAAACCTCAAATATTGAAATTCTAGTGCCAGAAAGCGCTCAAATTAACCGCATTGAATCGGCAAGTGGTGGTGTGTCTGATTGGCGAGAAGCAGACGCGAAAGCCGGGTTTAAGTTAGTGACGTTGTTTTTAGACCGAAAAATAAAAGGTGAATTTGGCTTTAAAGTATACTTTGAACGCATTTTAGATGTAGAAAAATTACGCAATGAAGCGATTTCTGTGCCATTGGTTAAAGCCAATAATGTTCATCGTCAACGAGGGATGGTGGCATTATTATCTAATACAGAGTTAGCGTTAAAGCCGGTGGTGGTTGAGCGGATCAATAAAGTGGGTGAGAACCAATTGCCCGCGTTTGTTCGCCAAGATATATCCATGATCATTGCACATACCTATAAGTATGCCGATGCCAACCCAATGTTAACGGTGCAAGGTGTCGCCCCAGAGCGTAAATTAGGTCAGTTCGATGCCCAAGTAGATACATTGGTGTCGATAGGTGATGTCACGCTGAAGGGGGATGCGAGCATTGCCATTAATGTGAAGTCTGGCAATGTGATGGCTTTGCAATTAAAACTGCCAGAAGGGGTGAGTGTTTTAACCCTAACAGCACCGTCCCTTAGAACATATAAAGTGAATACCGTGGAAGGGCACCAAGTTGTGGATGTTGAATTCACCCAAGAGCTTGAAGGTCAGTTCCGTTTGGCGCTGAATTATGAGCGCATTTTATCGGATATTGGCAGTGATACGCAGGTGCCTACCGTCTCGGTTATCGGGGCAGAAGTGGAGCATGGACAGATTGCGGTTGAAGCGTTATCGGCTGTTGAAGTGCAAGCTACCCAACATGAACAGTTGTCCTCAGTGGATGTGAATGAACTGCCACAGCAGTTGGTGTTAAAAACCAGTAATCCAATTTTGCTGGCTTATCGATATGTACAAGTTGACCCACCGTATCAGTTGTCTTTAAAAGTGACGCGACATCAAGAGTTGGATGTACAAGTCGCGACCATTGAGCAGGCAAACTATCAAACCTTGTTAACAGCTGATGGTTTGGCAGTGACAACTGCTAACTTTAGAATCCGTAATAGCCGTAAACAATTTTTACGATTACAGCTACCTGAAAATGCACAAGTATGGTCTGTGTTTTTAGATGGGAAAGCAGAAAAGCCTGCTAAAGCCAGTGATGATGCCAATACGGTATTAATAAAAATGAAAAATTCTACTCATGGTTTCACCTTGAAAGTGGTGTATGCCGTTCAGCAAGCAGCGCTAGAAGATTCAGGTGAGGTGGCGATGGCCTTACCAAAACCAGATATGGTTGTGACGCATTCACAGTGGCATTTATATTTACCAGAAGACCGCTTGTATGAATTGATGGAAACCAATATGGAAGAGGGGTTGGGTAGCGTGTCTTACCAAAGGGATGCAGCGAAATCAATGCAGCAGCAGGGGGCCATTCAAGTAGAGGTGCCCGCACAGGGCGTACATTTTTCTTTCCATAAATTGTATGCCAACCAAACAGATCAAGACACATTTGTGCAGATCGATTTTCAACCGGTGGAATCTACGGTGTTAGGCAGCGTGTTATCGGTGATTGGTGTGGCATTAATTTCGATCGCTGGGGTTTGGTATTTATTAGGCCAACAAGCTTCGCTGGTGGTGGTCTTAGCAATGATTGTCATGGGTGCTGCCAGCTTTGGTTATGCCTATTACGAACTGCGTGTTGCAGGCTTTCCGGCTGTGGTGACGGCGATCATAATGTTTGTTCTGGCCATACTCATTAAGCAACGCCAAAGTAAGGCAAGCTAAATAGTACCGGCCTGATTAGGTCTCAAGAATCAGGCGGGTTTAACCAAAAGCACGTATAGCAACAAATCAATAATCTCCGAAAGCAGCCATTCTTGGCGGGCGGTTCGCCCTGATTAATTAGCCTGCTTTATGACTCCTCCTTTGGTGTAAATCAATGAAATCACCAGTGCTAATTGGCCTATTAATTGCCTCTATTATTGTGTAGTGATTTTTTGTCAAAATATTGGAGATGGCCATGCAAATAATAAAAATAAAAAATATCCATAAGCTATTGTTATTTATATTTATTTATAGTTTATCGGCGGTATGTGCTGCAGGTGTCAGTAATGATAATATGGCAGCTGTTGTTTCCAACACTCCCATCGTATAAATTCCAGAATTACTCATCGTATAATTTAGCCAAATATTTCCTGATTTCTCAAATTGCCATCGTATAAATAATCCGTTTATTGACTTGTCGTCGTATCAAT
>JABHGC010000167.1 GCA_018672285.1 Methylococcales bacterium | reverse complement strand
GACTGTAATTCTTCGAGTTTCATGATTGTATTCATTCCTTAATCATGAACGTTTTTTCGCTTATCACTCCATTTCTTTAGGCTCACTTCTCACTGGAAATAACTCATCGCTTCAGACTCATTCCTCATTGGACAAGGCTTACGATTGCATCACACAGGGTTTAATATATGCTCAGAATTGTTGGCGTTATCATTGTTTGTTTATGGTCAGTGCAGAGCTTAGCGCACCATGTTTTAGGCCGGCCGGCATACAGTTTGAATGAAGATTCAAATACGCCGCCGAGCATGCAAGTAGAAACACAAATTGGCAAATATTTTGTGAACTACATGGTGTTTCCGGCTTTCCCTAAGCCGAATCAACCAGGTCGCATTAGTTTGTATGCGACGACAATTACGGACAGTAAAGCATTTGATGGGATTGTGACATTTTCTGTCCGTGATGACAGTTGGTTTTCTAGCCGTTCAGAAATATTAGGTGAGCAGCCAATAGATGACGCGGTGTACCATCAGGGGTTTCAGTTTGAAGATGTGGGTGATTATATTATCACCGCTTCATTTGAAGCGGATGGTGAACCCTATGTGATTGACTTCCCATTACGCATTGGCGAGATTTCTGGCACAGGGCCAATTGGTATTCTGGTCGGGATTGTTGTTGTCGTCTTGATTGGGGTCAATGTAATACAGCGTCGTAGAGTATTAAATAGTAAAATCCGCCAAGCACATGAAAGAGAAAACGAATGACAATGACTCACCCTGGCTTGCCAGAGGTTTGGGTGTATACGATCTTAGTCTGCATGGGGTTGCTGTTCACATGGGGCATGCTTGCCCCGGTTGTAGAAAAGCGATCCCCTTCCTTTAACCTTTCTAAAATACCTTTGTTTGGTGCTCTTATTCTATGGGCAAATCGTGGCCCGTGGTTTTTGTTGGCTTTTAAAGTGGTCATACTGGCCATTTTCCTACTGGTTGTGGTCGCAGGCATCTATGGGACGCCTATCGCGGAGCGTAACTTAGCGACAGCGTTAACGTGGAATTTGTGGTGGGCAGGATTGATTGTCATCATTTTCTTTTTAGGGTCTGCGTGGTGCGCGGTATGTCCTTGGGATACGTTGGCAAATTGGTTGGTAAAGCGGCGACTGTGGAAACGGGCAGGGCCAACGGCAAGCCTGAACTTAACGGTGCCAAAATGGATGCGGAATGTGATCCCTGCACTATTAATGTTTATTGGCTTAACCTGGTTAGAGCTCGGCGTTGGAGTAACGACAAACCCCTATGCAACGGCATTATTAGCGGTGTTGATGGTGGTGCTAGCGACGATTTCATTGGCCGTGTTTGAGAAGAAAGCTTTTTGTCGGTACTTTTGTCCTGTAGGGCGGACCATCGGTTTTTATTCACAGCTTGCTCCTGTCGAGTTACGACCCATTGACCCTGATACCTGTGCGAACTGTACAACATTAGAGTGTTATCATGGCACAGATAACATTGATCCATGTCCAACTCAGTTGGTGATGGGGACTTTAAAACAAAATACCTATTGCACCTCGTGTGGTAATTGCAGTCAGTCATGCCCACATCAAAACATTACTTGGCGACTGCGCTCTGTGGCGACAGAAGTGGTTCAAATGGCCAGGCCACATTGGGATGAGGCCTGGTTTATGCTGGGGTTGATGGCGCTGACTACATTCCACGGTATTACCATGATGCCTTTTTGGGAGTCGTGGATGACGGATTTTGCTCAAGTAATTGGTGATTCCGGGCAATTGTTATCGTCATTTTCCTTAGGGTTGGTTATTTCTATGGTCATCCCTATGGCTTTTTATGGGGCTTGTATCGGCTTATCTCACCTTTTATTACCAGCCAGTAAGTCTTATTGGCACACGTTTTATTCCTTAGCGTTTGTCACCATCCCTCTCGCATTTGCTTATCACTTAGCACATAACTTGAATCATTTGATTCGGGAAACGGTAGGCATGCTGGATTTATTCTTAAATCCACTGGGAACAGATGCCTTACCATTGTCTATGATGGAAAAACACCAGCGTCACTTTCAAAGCATTATTTCTGAGGAAACGTTGCATATTTTGCAAACCGGATTAATGGTATTAGGGTTTTTAATTGCCATTCGAGTCATCAGGCGCCGGGGCCTGCCACTGTTAGGTGGTGTGTATGCTGCACGTTGGCGGATAATGCCTATCTATGGTTTTGCCATTGGTATTACTTTGCTGCATGTGTGGCTGTTAGCACAACCTATGGTAATGAGGATGTAGTGTGGATCGTCGTGATTTTTTTAAAAATAGCCTTAATAAGGCGGCAGAAACAGCTGTAGAGCATGTAGATAAGGTCGCGAAGCAAAAAGTAAACTGGTTTAGACCACCTTATGCATTGCCAGAATTGGATTTTTTACTAGCCTGTACCCGTTGTGGTGAGTGTGTTAAAGCATGCCTCGAAGATGCTTTATTTTTATTATCAGGCAAGCAGGGTGTTCAGGCTTTAAATACCCCTGCACTTGATTTGAATAGTCAGTGTTGTCTTTTATGTGATGATTGGCCTTGTCTGCAAGCATGTGAGCCAAAGGCACTACAAAAACCTGATGAGCGTCAACCATTAGAAAAGCTAGAGCCAATCGCTACAGCACATATTAATACGGATGCCTGTATTCCTTATTCGGGTATGGAGTGTGGTGCTTGTAATATCAGTTGCCCAATTGACGGGGCGTTGTTCTGGGTGAAAACTCGGCCGTTTATTGATCTGAATAAATGTGTTGGTTGTGGCCAATGTCGGCAAGCGTGTATTTTTGACCCTAAAGCGATTGATATGAAGTTGATTCAGTTTAACGAATAAATAAAGCGCAAGGCCAGTCAATGACTGTGTTAATTGTGGTGATTTAGAGGCCCCTTAATCATTTTTTGGTAGAGCTGTTCTAACGACTGTGTGAATTTTAAGGTTTGAAATAACGGGTGTGTTTTTTTATTGTTAGTCAGGTTTTCTTTCAAATGTTGTAATTTCTCTGGGGTGTTTGCAAGTTCAATTGCCAGTGATTCGTATTCTTGTAAGGTTGAGGTGATGGTCTCAGTCTGCCCGATGGCTGTGAGTAAGCTAGAAGATACACGTGATGCAAAACTTTTCCCTTTTAACGTTACCACGGGTATGCCCATGTATAATGCATCAGATGTGGTTGTGTGGCCATTATAGAGTAAGGTATCCAAAGCTAAATCGACCAGTGTATGGCGTAATAGATACTCAGGCTTTGGTACTCGCTTGGCAAAAATGAGTCTGTTAGGGTCTAAGCCTTTCTGTATCGCTGCTTGAATTAAATTGTCTTTTACAATCGAGCTGTCACTGTAGAGCCAAAGGACACTGTCATCAGTCGTTTTTAAAATGCTCACCCAAACTGAAAAACAGGTTTCATCTATTTTATAGGTTTGATTAAAGCAACAAAATACAATGCCATCCTCAGGTAAGCCATACTGACTTTTAGTGATCATTTGCTTGCTGACCGTTTGTGCGTCATTGGTTGCTTGGTAGGTGTGAGGTAAATAGGCGAACTGCTCTGTAAAATAAGCTTGATCTTCCTGTGGTGTGACGATTGAGTCGGTGATGATGTAGTCAATAAAGTCGGCTCCAGACGTCCCTGGGCAGCCAAGATAACTGACTTGTATTGGGGCAGGGCGGTAATACATAACCGCAATACGGTTATTTGCAGTTTGCCCATTGAGTTCAACTAAAATATCAATTTTGTTGGCGTGTATTTGTTTGGCGCACTCTATGTCGTTCAATTGTGTTATGTCTATGAATTGATCACACAAATTAGCGATCGCTTGTGTCTCTTCCGAGTGAACATTGGTGAGGTGCGAAAAACAAACAATGTCAAAATTTTGCCTGTCATGATGCTTTAGTACCCCTTTGATCAATGCGGCAACTGGGTGGTCACCAAAATCACTTGATAAATAGCCTATTCGAAGCTTTGTCGAAGAACCTGAGTCGCCGTGTTCTTTGGCTGTGAAGGGGGGTGATTGTGTGGTTGCATTTTGGGTTAATTGATTGGCATGACTCTTGGCAACGGCTAACAGAATGTCTTTGTTATCGGTCATGGATAAAACAGAAAAAAGGTCACCTAAAAGCTGTTGTTGTTTTGCGCCGTGTCTCACGGCATCTGGTATTTTTTTGACAAGCTCGGTGCCTTTTGGCCAATCACATAGGTTTTGCAAAATTCGGCTGTAGCTCACTAGGTAGTGACAAGTGTTTGGCTCTTTTTCGTAGGCTTTTTGGTGAAATGCCAAACTTTTTTGTAAGTTTCCAGTTTCAGTATAGATACCCCCGATTTGATAGTTAATGGCGGCTGAATCGGGTTCTAGGTTATGTGCTTGGTGGTAGTAATGAAGTGCTTCTTTATAGTGTTTCGCTGACTTTAATGTATTGGCAAGATTGAGGTAGGCATTCGTAAATACAGGGTTATGTTTAATGGCTTGCTGATATGAAGATACGGCATGTGCTGACTGGCCTTTTTGAAAATAGTTGTTCCCTAAATTGTAATGAATTTCTGCAACGTCTGGCGCGATGTCTAATGCTTTTTTAAAATAGTGCGTTGCTTTATCACTGTTTATATCAGTGTAAATGTTACCTAAAAAATTTAGAGCTTCGACCATGTTGCTGTCAATTTTTAGGGCGTCTTCAGCAGATGTTATCGCTAGATCAAGTTGATGATCAGCTTGATAGGTTTCGGCTAATTTCATGAGCAGTGTGGCGTTATCGCTTTCAGACGCTATAACTTGTTTGTAGTAATGTATTGCTTTATAAAACTCTGAATTTGATTTATAGCATTCTGCAAGATAATAGCGGTATTGGGCTTGTTTTGGTGCTAGCTGAACGGCTTTATACAGCCAAGAGATCGCTGTTTTAATTGACCCAGATTGTGCGTGTAAGCTACCCATCAAAAAGTGGGCTTCTGCATGGCGGCTGTCTTGCTTTATTATTTGCTGATATAGGTTGTTGGCTTCTGCGAGTTGTCCTTGCCTCTGATGGTGCTTTGCACGTTTAAGTTGCTCGGGAATGCTCACATTGTCTCTTCCGTAATGATTTTCCCTAATGTTTATATGATAAATCCTTTCTGTGAACAAGATATATCCCTATTTCTTCTGCTTATCACTATACTTATTATATGAGTATAGAAAAATTATTATCGTCAGTTGTCAGTGGAACGGGATTATGAACAATAACAAACCCAAATTAATGCACATTATTTCTGAATATTGCAGGCCATCTATCGCAATAGGTGCTGCCATTGTTCCTTCCGTTGGTTTGTGTGCACCCTCTGGAGGCGCTGTCGTTTCCGGTGGCATTGATATTCAGCAAGATGGTTTAACCACCAATATTTTTCAATCAACACAAAGTGCAATTATCAATTGGGACAGCTTTAATATTGGTGCTAATGAAACGGTTAATTTTATTCAGCCGAGTAGCACCTCTGTTGCCCTTAACCGTGTTATTAGTAGTAACCCAACCACGATTTTAGGTAACTTGAACGCGAATGGCGTTGTGATCTTAGTCAACCCAAGGGGCATTTTATTTACTAAAAGTGCAACGCTGGATGTCGCAGGCCTTGTTGCAACAACGCTTGATATTGGAGATCAAGACTTTCTCAACGGCCAAATGCAATTTACTCGGCAAGGTGATTTCTCAGGGCAAGTGGTTAACGAAGGTCAAATTCACACGGAAGATGGTGGTTATGTTGTACTGGCAGGTGATTACGTTGAAAATACCGGCATTGTCACCGCAAATTTAGGGGCGGTTGGCTTAGCAGCGGGTCAAAACCTAACGTTAGACCTTCAAGGTGACGGTTTAGTGAGCTTTGTTGTTAGTGGAGATGCTGTTGGGGAATTGGCCGGTGTTAAAAATACCGGTGACCTACTCGCAACTGGTGGGCGTGTGGTGATGACAGCAGATGTTGCCGCATCACTCATATCTACATCCGTTAGTAATTCAGGGTTAGTCCGTGCTCAAAGTATCACTGAACATCAAGGTGAAATTTTCTTATCTGGTAATGATGGCGATGTCATTAACACGGGGGTATTAGATGTATCGTCTGTGGATGGTACGGTTAATGGCGGTAATATCGATGTATTAGGGGATCAGATCGCATTATTAGATTCCGCAACGCTAGATGCTAGCGGCCTGAGCGGCGGTAACATTCACATTGGTGGCGATTTCCAGGGTAAAGGCAGCCGGCAAACATCACAAAAAACAATTGTGAGTGATAACGTTGTCATTCGCGCTGATGCTGTTGCAACGGGTGATGGTGGTCAAGTCATCATTTGGTCAGATGATTTTACGCATTTTTCAGGCGATATTAGTGCGGTTGGTGGAAGTGTTTCAGGTGACGGCGGTTTTGTTGAAGTCTCTGGTAAACAGGATTTAAATTTTACGGGGTTTGTTGATGTTTCTACCGTTAACGGCAGCATTGGTACATTATTGTTAGATCCTGCGACTATTGATGTTTCTTCAAATACTGGCACAGTAGATAGTACGTTAATTGGGCAAGGCGGAATTATTAATTTTGCAGATTTTGCTGGTCAAAGTGGTACTTTAGGCGCGAATACAATCTCTTCATTGTTGACGGTAGGAAATGTCATTCTTCAGGCTGATATTTCAATCACATTTGATATTACATCGGGTATTTTTCAGTCTTCTGCTGTCGGCGCTCTGATTATTCAATCACAGAATGTCGACATCCAACTATCGACACCCTCTAGTATGAGTATTTTCAATGGCGCTACTAAGATACCCATTGAAGTCACAGCAAGTACCTTTTCATTCCCAGGAGCCACAGAAGGCACTGATTTCTTTTTGTTCCCAATTCCTGATGATGTTGTGCCACCCCCTTTAGACCCTAATGATATACCACCACCGGATGAGATTTTTCAACCGCTACCCGGTGATACGAGTTACACGGGTGGTGGAGAGTTCGACCCAAGCCTACCTCCACCAGATGGCGGTGGTACCGCAGGTGAGCCTTTGTTAGATCCAAGTGGTGATCCCATATCTCCAGATGGTGGTTTTGCAGGTGCACCGATAGGGCCAGATGGTCAGCCGCTTGAACCCAGTATTGATGCTGACGGAAATTTAGTCGGCCCCGCTGGCGAGCCAATTCTGGACGCTAATGGCGAGCCGGTAAAAGCGGAAGTTGATGCTGATGGAAACCTAGTAGGGCCTGAAGGTGGCTCAGGCGATGGTTTACTACTCGATGAAAAAGGCGAGCCAATTGTAGATGAAAACGGTGAGCCAATCCGTGAGAAATTAGTAGATGAAAATGGAGAGCCGATTGAGGGCGAGCCTGAGCAATTGGTGGGTGAGAATGGAGACCCAATTGAAGGAGACCCTGAGCAATTAGCTAAAGAAGAAGATCAGTTGCCGTTAGATCAACAGCCTTTAATTGATGTCGATGGGAGTGGTGGCAAGCTGGCCTGCACACCGAGTTAATGATTGAGTCACTGTGCTGTTCACCCCTGAATCGTTACAGCACAGTCTGTAACGTCTTAAATTAAACCATGTCGAACCTTATTTTCTTGTTCCTGAGTTGTGAATTGCTGGAATCTTGGTAAAAATTTATCCCAGTCAATAATGTGTGCATTCAGTTCTGGGCCATCGACACAAGCATGCTTACGTACCATCTTCCCATCAATCATCACCGGTACCATACAGGCGCCACACATCCCGGTTGCATCGACCATGATAGAGTTAAGGCTTGCAATTGTTTTGACGCCATACGGTTTGCTCATCTCGCTGACAGCACGCATCATTAAAGGCGGCCCAATGGCGACAATTTCACCGATGGACTGGCCATTGTCATTTTTCATATTGTCTAATTTTTGCTTTAATGGCCCAGTGACAAAATTTTTACTGCCAAAGCTGCCATCATTACTGGTATAAACGACCTCTAATTTAGAGGGGTATTTAGCTTGTAATAGGCCAATTCGTTGGTCCTCTTCATCCCAAAATTTCATCTGTTTATTTCTAAACCCTGAAATTAAAGTGACATGATTCCCAAGTTTTAGGTGTTCTCGCATAATGGGGTAAACCGGGGGTAATCCGACGCCGCCTGCAGTGAAAATGACGGTTTCATTGTTATCGTAGCGGTGTATTTTGCTTGGCAAACCAAGCGGGCCTGCAATGCCGGCAAAAGCGTCACCTACTTGCATTTGGTTGATTTTCATTGAGCTACTTCCCAGCCCTTGTACAACCAGCGTGATGTTACCGTGTTTGGCATCCCAGTCAGCAATGGTCATGGGGACTAATTCACCTTTATCCCAAGCCAATACACGCACGAATTGCCCGGCTCTAGCCGATTTAGCAATCAGTGGGGAGTGAACAATAAGCTCTATAACGCCGTCTGCCAGTTCGATCCTTTCAAGTATTCTCTGTGGTGCTTGGCCTTGAAGGGTATATGCTTCTGCGGTTTTGACCAGTGACTTAATTTCGCTTTTGGAGAAGGGAATGTGGGCAGCAATTTCCTTGGCGGCTGCCATACCATCACCTGCTGCTTTAATCGCAGTAGAGCCGCCACGGTTGGCATCTCCGCCGGTGTATACATTATCCATAGAGGTTTCTTGGCTGTCTTGGCGAAGGTCAATCGTGCCCCATTGAGTGGTTTTAAGTTCAGGCTCTGCATCTTTGATAATGGGGTTGGAGGTATTGCCGAGTGCCATAATGACAAGGTCAACCTGCATTTTTTCTGTTTCCCCTGTGATCACAGGGCGGCAACGACCGGAGTCATCGGGTTCTCCCAAAGCCATGATGTTGAGAATGGCATGGGTGACAAAATGGGTTTTATCGTTACCGATAAATTCATTGGGTGCGCGCAGCTGTTTTAAGTGGATGCCTTCTTCTGTGGCATGGTGAAGCTCCTCAACCCGTACTGGCATCTCATCTTGGGTTCGGCGGTAGACAATGGTGACATTGCCGCCGAGCCTACGAGCTGTGCGAGCAGCATCCATTGCTGTATTGCCACCGCCAATGACGATGACCTGTTTGCCTTTGACTTTCGGTAGTGGCGTTTCATAGTCATTGCAGTGGGCATTCATCAGGTTGACTCGGGTGAGAAACTCATTGGCCGATAGAATGCCATTCATGTGTTCGCCGGGCACATTCATGAAGCGGGGTAGCCCTGCACCTGTTCCGATAAAAATTTTCCAGAAACCCGCCCGTTTTAATGCTTCAAGCGTGGTGGTTTTGCCCACAATGAAGTTGGTGACAAACTTACCACCAAGAATGGTGACTTTTCTTTCAACATCGTCAATTAATTCATTGGGTAGGCGAAACTCAGGGATACCATAACGTAGAACGCCGCCTAGTTTGTGAAAGGCTTCGAACACGGTGACAGGGTAGCCTTGTTTGGCTAACAGGTAGGCATTAATCATCCCCGATGGGCCGGAACCGACGATGGCAATGGGCGGTTTATCCGCTTTTGCCCACGGATTATGGTGATTGTGTATGGCAAAGTCATCATCGGGTTTGAGTAGCTTTTCACTTTGAGGTAGGTACCATTCTATCTGGCCAATCTCAATCGGCCTTTTGTTTAAGGTGCAAACACCCTGGCATTGAATTTCTTGGGGGCAGACCCGGCCGGTCACATTGGGTATGGGGTTTGATTCTTTGATTAAGTCAAACGCTTGTTCGAATTTTCCCTCACCGATCAGGTGTAACATCTCAGGAATACGGATTTTAACAGGGCAACCCCCTTTTGCTTCGGGTTGGTTGTCTTGTTCGATGCCAATTTCACAGGGTCTGTCATCACATTGTTTGTCTCGTAATACCTCTAACCAAACCAGCAATTCGACTTCTCGAAAACTATAACCCAGCCCCATGTAACCAAGGTACCCTTGGTTCACTAAGTCAAAGTCTTCATTACGTTCGTTTGGTGGCCTAATATAAGGGGGGATATTATTCTCGCCTGGCCAACCTTGTGATAACCCTTTAAACATGGGGTAACGGTCAGATAGGTGTGTATCAATTGCGCGAATAAATTGACGTTTTAATTTCAGCGGTAAATTCCAGATGAAACGCAGTAAAACATTGCTCATATCGTCGTTTCTAAGCAATAACGACCAGAAGGTGTGGGTGAATTTTTCACTCAATTCATCGAGTTTAAACTCCCCTGAAATAGCATTTTGGCCATCCTCTATAAACATTTTTTGAAATGATTTAGGGTCATTAATTAAGTGTTTTTGTAGTAGCTTTTGCTGCTTTTGAAAGAGTTCGACAGCATAACTCTGTTCTAGCTGAGCAATTTCCTCGGTGCGTTCAATAGTATGGTGTCGGTTGTTTTTGATGTCGAGCTTGGCCTGAACATATCGCTCTATATCTTGTTCATTATAGCTGTCAACCGGTGTTAAGTGAGCCGCTTTTGGGGTGTCTTTGTGTTGTGACATAATGATCTCACTTAAGCCGGTGGGTGGAAATGAATGATTTCTACGTCGCAATCATCTGCAACTCGAGATGCGCGTTGTATCAGATCTGGTGTGATGTTGATGTGACGGAAAACGCTAGGTATTACGCGGCTGACCTCTTTCGGAGCGCCATCCACCATGATGGTGGTTTTTTCAAATAGTTCACCCAAATCTTGATAACAGGTTTTACAATTGGAACAAAGGCTCATATCGGTGTCAGAAATACTGACAAGATCGACTGAGTCAGTACTAGAGGCACTGTTATGGTTGATATTTTCTGGCACCTTAATCTCATCTGGGCGAATGGATAGCGGTAAATCAGACAGGCTTGCCAATTCGGCCATACCTCGTGCAATGGAATCAATCGAGTCTTCTCTAGAGATATTGGCTTGATGGTATTGTTGTTGCCAATTTTCCAGTTCTTGCTGATGGCTTGCTTCGAGTTGTTCAATGTGTAAACCACCGAGGTACTCCAGCATGCGCCAATTCCGCCTGCGCTCTTCTGTGAGGTCAACCATTGCGGGTGTCATGGTCAGCTTAATTAATTGCCTGCTTGCTGTGGTAGACCAAATGAAGGGGACTTTGCCATAACGCTCGCTAGTACTGAGGTTAATGAACTCAGCGATTGGTATGGGTGATTCATCTTGGTGAACAGGCTGAAAGTGTTTTTTGAAGCGACCTTCTTGCACTGCAAAATCAGCAGTGGTGAATGGGATTTCTAATAAAGCGGCATTGCCATCATCATCAATGTAACTCAGTGAGGTGGTGGCCCAGTCTTTGCCTATTTCGGGGTTACCTTCCAGTGAAAAACGCTCTGCTAGGGTACTTCCTTTGCGAGGGTCATGAACAAAGACCGGGCTCATACGGCTTTCTATGGCCATTAAGGCGTGTCGGTGGCCGGCATCGTCGGCAATGCCATGTTCAGGTTGACAGGTGGTATAAACATCAAAGACCGCGGGGGACTCATCATAGGTGAGGAAATTCATCACGTTTTTCATGAAATGACTTTGTTGTGCTGCATTCGTTTGTATGACCAATACATTTGGGTGAAATGCCGCAATTAACCCCAGTTCTTTTCGATCTTCATGTTTGCCAGTATGGGCGATGCCAAACCGAGTTAAATCTGAATCTTGTGCAGTATAACTTGCTGTTGAGGTTTGGCCGCCTGTATTTGAATAGGCGCCGGTATTGAGCACGACGACTTTTACTGGCGTTTCAGAGACCAACAAGCGCGACAATGCACCAAAGCCGATGTCATAAGTGGCTCCGTCACCACCCATACTAATGACGGTGGGTAATAGGGAGAGCTCTTCTGTTGAAAAGTGATGCCAATTAAAGCATTTGAATAAATTATCGTGTATGTCTGGGTCATATAAATCTTGTAAGTCTAATTTGGCCGTTCTTAATGCGGTAAAGTCGTCCACAGCCGTTGCACAAAAACCTTCAAAAATCCCTTTTGCGACGGCAGGAGTATCTTGAAACAAGCTATTAACCCAAGGTTCTTTGTAGGGGTTTGAAGGGAAGGTGGAGGCATACACGCTGCTACAACCTGTTGCGTTAGCGTATGCCGCAGGAGTTGGGCCATTACCCGTTGGGCCGCTTTCAAATAGATAGAGCCGTTGTTCTAGCGTGATGATGGTATTGTGTAGGCGTAGCTTACGATCTGGGTCGTGTTGATCAGTCGGAATGTTGTGACTTTTTTCCTGTAGCTGAGAGATGAGTGCTTCTAACTCGGCAATGTGAGTTTGTCGCTGTTGCTCATGGATGGCTTTGTTGGTCGCGCTGAGCAAGCGGATTGCAGTCACTTCTCCACACCCTCGGCAGGCGCCATGGCCTCCTGTCATTGCGTAGTAGTTATCGTGGTTTAGCAATAGGCGCTTGATGTCACCACCCGGCTGAGTGGCTTTTTCAGTAAAGCGGCTAGCCGTGTTGGGTAATTGGCTTAGGAATTCTAGATTACCACTGAGCCTTGTTTGATGTTCATGGCTTTGTTTGTCGGCTGTGAGTGCATTGGGTCCACAGACATCGACACACTCTAAGCATCCGGTACATTTCCATGGGTCAATATTGACAGAATACAGCCCGCCAGAGCCAGCATGGTTTTTTTCCATTGCATCAAAGTAGGGCCTGGTTTTTGCGACGGGAAAGCGTTCGAGTGCTTTGACCATCTTGTCAAAATCCAACTTTAGACTTGGGTTGGCGATGTCCAGTTTAGCAAGTGATTGCAACACAACCTCACTGAACGTTTGGTTTTGATTGTGTGATTGTTGTTGGTAAGCCTCTCGAATGATGTTGGTGAGCAAAAAGACTTGCTTGGACATATCCACTCGATGTTGTTTGGTTGTATCCAGCTTTTCAATGCTGGCGAGCAGTAAATCATGAATTTCATGAACCGTGTTAGGAATGGCGGCATCGGGGCAAACCACGGCACATTCTAGGCAGCCAGTGCATAAACTGGGGTCGTAGTTGGGTACTTGTAGTCGGAATAAGCCTTTGTTTTTCCAGGCCGCGGTTGCGACGGGGATAAATAGCCCGCTTCCAGGCATAACTGGGGCTTCACCAATGCTGCCATCCTTGATGTGATCTGCGAGTGTGGTATTGTAATAGTGCCTGTTGAAAAGCCCGTTGCTAACGCTATAATCGTTTGCTCGAGATAAATTGGCCGATACCTCAACGCCAGGCGCATTGCTAGCAATAACGCCTTTTTCGGCGTGACTGAATTCTGCGGTGCTGTAATCAATTTTATGAGTGGCTTCCAATCCTTCTTTAACGACCTTCATGTTGCTGTCAACAACCTTGCTGCCTTTCGCTGAGAATTTTTTCGTGACCTGTTGTTCGACTTTGTTAAGAATGTCCGCTTCTGATTGATTGCTGCTGACTTGCTCTACATGGCCGCAGATCGCGCCAATAAAGGCGATGCCCATCATGCGAATCTCTAGCTCGGGTGTGGGGGCATGTTTTTTGGCAACGGCAAAGGCATCTACAATATAAAAGTGAATGTGTTTTTCCCGAATGGTTTTGCGAGCGTGTTCCGGCAGCTCCTTCCACACTTCTAAGGGGCTATGCTGGGATTGCAGTATGAGTGTGCCATTGTCAGCCAGCCCAAGTAATGGATTGGCATGGCTAAACACTTTGTGATCAGGTGACACGACAATTTCTACCGCCTCCAGTTCAGCATTGGTTACTTTAATGGGGGTGGGGCTTAATGAAATGTAGAAATTGGTTGGTGCACCACTTTTTTCTGAGCCATATTTAGGTGCAGATTTTGAGTGTAACCCCATTACACCGGCGAGAATGTCGGTGAGTAGTTTACCCGTTGCGATGGTGCCGTAACCGCCCACGGAATGGAATCGAATACGCAGCGCACCTTCCGGGAGCAAGGAGGGGTTCTCTTGTGTTTCAAGCGCCATAAACTCCGTTTCTGGGTAGGCCATTTTTAATTTTTGTTGTCGCTCAATATTTGATTTTTCTGAGTTATTGTCAAAAAATTGTGAGCCAAGATAGAAGAACGGTACATTGAGTGAGCTCTCCATGTTCTTGTAAACTGCAATGAGGTGTCGTGGTTGTAGGTCATGCCCGCCAACGCCAAAAATTCCCGTACTGACTTTTGGTAGGTGGTCAATGGGCGGGATGCCCCGGTGGCGAATCAGGTCATTATTTTCTCGGGCCTTGAAAAGAGACTGGGTGACCAAATTGGTGAGTGCAGTGACATCGGAGCGTTCTAAAACGGTGACCGCTTTTTTCCCTTCCAATATGCTGACTAATTCACCTTCAGGAAAAGGCTGGAGTAGCTTTATAGACACAACGCCGACTTTTTTACCTTGCCGCCGGAGGTAACTTGTGACCGCCTCAGCATCATCGGTGACGGAACCTAGGCCGATAATGACATGTTCGGCATCATCTGTTTGAAATGTCTGAACAGGGTGGTAGCTGCGACCCGTTAATTCAGCGTATTCATCCATTGCTTGTTTGACAAAATTGGGAACCTCGTTGGCAAAATGGGTTTTATGGTCAACTAAGCCTGCTTGAAAATCTGGCTGGTTTTGAACGCCACCGGTTAACCCTGGGTTGTTCACATCGACCATAGCGGGCACTCGCTGCCGGCTGCCTTTTTCAAACGCATGTATCCATTGTCTACGCCATTGAGCGTGGAGCTCCTCGGGTAGCCATGGTTGTGTTTTAGGGAGCAATTCACCCGTTGCATCAGCTTCAATTTGATCTGCATATTCTTGAAGAAAATGCTGCAGTGCGGTCAGGTTGTTGGGTTGTATGTCTGCTTGATGTTTGTGTACATAATGTTGCAACTGAAAAACGCGCCCTTTAGCGCCATACAATATCTCTTGTGCGACGGTTGGTGCTTTGATTCGCCCAGAAGGGTCACCGAGAAATTCTTTGAGTAACTCAGGCTCCGGTAATAGCGTTTCACATTGCATGTGGCTGGTGGCAAAACCATCCATTGCATTGGTCACAGGGATCATGGACAGTGAACTAACCCGGTAGGCAATGGCGGCTAAGTCAGCGGCTTCCTGTGGATTGCTGCCAAATAAAATGGTGTAGCCTGCAGAAAGTAGGGCATACACATCATCATGCCCTGCCATCACATTTAATGCGTGTTTTGAGACGGATCTGGCGGCGACTTGTAAGACAAATCCACCTACTTTTTTCCCTACCGTCACATAGTGTGATTCCATGCCATATAAAATGCCTTGGCTGGATGATGCGTTGGAGATATAGCGGCCGCCAGTTGATGTGGCAGCCATGGCACCACTTTGCGCTGAGTGCTCGCCTTCGGGTTCAAAGAAGAATGGGTGCTTACCCCATACGTTGATGCCACCTTTTGCTCGATAAGCTTCAAATAACTCTGAAATTTCTGTGGAAGGTGTGATGGGATAGCCGATGACACCGCCACAGACATGACCCATCACATGCGCGATTGCACCATTGCCGTGAATGACGGTTTCTAAACCTGGGTATTTAGGGTGGGTTATTTTTTTGTTCAATTTTTTCTCCACATGTCGAGCAAGCAGGCTGAGTAGTAAAGCGCTTTAGCTGTAGTCAGCGTCATTATTTTTATGATAATGGTTTATTGTGACAAAAGTGCGTTTTAAAGTAATTGATGTCTGTGGTGTTTTGATGGTTTTTGCGCTTGATTTCAGCGTTCAGAGTGCTGCTTGTTAATAATGAGGTGCGAGTTGCGTGGCAGCTGGCTCTTTAGGCCGAGCCACTACCCGTTCATTAATCCCAATAAATGTGTGGGCTGTGGCTAATGTCGATAAAGCGCTGGTGTTAATTAGCTTGTTGATCTAGATGAGGTTTTCCCTTGAGCCGCACCAGCGCTTGAAATTGT
>JABHGC010000101.1 GCA_018672285.1 Methylococcales bacterium | reverse complement strand
GCATCATAAATATGCAACACCGCTCCACCAGGGTAGCCAAATATTGTATCAACGCCTTCGTCTTTCAAACAACGAACAACGATCTCAGCACCAGTTAATTCCACGACTCATCTCCAAAGACGCTAGGCCTATCATACCGCACATAAAATTGACCGATAAGAATACACTCGGTGTTCTGCGCTGGCAAGGAGACAATTCTAATACAATTCTATTAATGATTCCTCATCAAAAACACTTATACCCCTAGTGCTATTGAAAGATGAGACATTCAGCAGCCTAACCATTCGGGTTAAAAAAGCCTTCATCCTCCTCTGGCTCCTGATCTTCCTTTTCCCGTGCGTCTTTCTCTTCTTGGGTTTCCATCAAGCTCAGACCTGCTAAACCACCGCCTTCAGCACCTTTCTCTCCACTCTCAGCAGCCTCCGCCTCCGGCGCAACGCCTTTAGCCAAACTAATTCGAAGGCGTAAGTTATTGGTTGAATCTGCATTTTTTAGCGCTTCATGCAAACTGATTTTACCGGCTTGATGCAAATGAAATAGCGCAGTATCAAACGTTTGCATACCGATTGTTTCTGATTTCTTCATCACCTCTTTGATCAAACCAACCTCACCTTTTTTGATCAGATCGGCAACCGTTGGCGTTCCTAATAAAATTTCAATTGCAGCCACACGCTTACCATCTGTCGAAGGCATTAACCGCTGTGAGATAAACGCCCTGAGGTTCAAAGACAGATCACTTAAAATTTGTGCATGCCGCTCTTCAGGAAAGAAATTAATAATTCTGTCTAATGCTTGATTGGCATTATTGGCATGCAATGTTGATATTGCTAAATGCCCCGTTTCAGCAAATGCCAACGCATGCTCCATGGTATCTCGGTCTCTAATCTCCCCAATCAAGATCACATCTGGTGCCTGCCTAAGTGTATTCTTCAGCGCATCCTCATAACTCAGCGTATCCACCCCCACTTCTCGCTGATTGATGATACTCATCTTGTGTGAATGGACAAATTCAATAGGGTCTTCAATCGTAATGATGTGGCCTTTGCTATTTCGATTGCGATAGTCAATCAGCGAGGCCAACGAGGTTGACTTTCCAGAGCCTGTCCCACCCACAAAGAGCACCAAGCCTCGCTTGGCCATAATCACTTTGGTTAAAATGTCCGGAAGCCCTAACGCTTTCAAATCAGGAATATTGGTTTCAATATTCCGTACGACCATGCTGTATTCGTTGCGCTGTTTAAAAATATTGACCCTAAAGCGCCCCACGCCTGGCTCAGAGATCGCTAGATTCATTTCTGGCACCAACTCAAATTCAGCTTGTTGCTCCGCATTCATGACTTGATTAGCAATATCTTTCACCCGGCCATTTGCCAGAGGCACCTCTTCAAGGTGCATCAATTCCCCTTGAAATTTCGCACTAGGACACGCGCCAGTACTGAGATATAAATCGGAGCCATCTTTAGACAGTGCTTTAAGGTAATCAATAAATTCCACGAGCCACACCTCACTTTATAATAATTATTCCCCTAGTATAGAGGCAATGCTAAACTTTGCTGCCAACCGAACTTGACTGCCACTGGAACCAAAGCCATGCGTACCTCACAATTTCCACTTGCCACCCTTCGCGAAGTCCCATCTGATGCGGCGATTACAAGCCATCAACTTATGCTCAGGGCAGGACTAATCAGACGCTTAGCATCAGGCTTATACACATGGTTGCCGCTTGGTTTAAAGGTATTACGCAAAGTCGAAGCCATTGTTCGTGAAGAAATGAACGCAGCAGGCGGCCTAGAACTCTTGATGCCAACCGTTCAACCTGCTGAGTTATGGCAAGAAACAGAGCGCTGGGAAAAATATGGCCCTGAGCTTCTACGATTCAAAGACCGCCATGAGAACACGTTTTGCTACGGCCCAACTCACGAAGAGGTGATTACCGACTTAGTTCGCAATGAAATTTCAAGCTATAAATCATTGCCCGTTAACTACTACCAAATTCAAACCAAATTTAGAGATGAAATTCGCCCTCGATTTGGTGTCATGCGTGCGCGTGAATTTTTAATGAAAGACGCTTACTCATTTCATACCAGTGAAGAATGCCTTGCCAAAACATACGACAAAATGCACGCCACATACTGCAACATATTTACCCGACTCGGGTTAAACTTTAGACCCGTTCAAGCAGATACAGGCAGCATTGGCGGTAATGCGTCTCATGAATTTCACGTATTGGCTGATGCAGGCGAAGATGCCATCGCATTTTCGACTGAGGGTGATTTTGCAGCCAATGTTGAGCTTGCCGCAGGCACTGAGCTTACCACCACTAAAACGGCCTCAGGTGAAAGCCTCTCCAAAGTGGCAACCCCTAACGCCAAAAGCATTCCTGACGTTTCTTCCTTTTTAAATATCGCAGCAGAACACTGTCTTAAAACGCTTTTGGTAACCGGCACAGAACACGACGCTGTCGCACTTGTGCTTCGAGGCGACCATGAACTCAACACCATCAAAGCTGAAAAACATCCCCTTATTGCAGCCCCTCTCACCCTTGTTAGCGACACTGTCATTCAATCTGTAGTAGGGTGTGAAGCAGGCTCTATTGGCCCTATCGGCCTAGATATTCCTGTCATTGCAGACTTAGCAACCAACAATATGGTCGATTTCACCTGTGGCGCAAACGAAACAGGGCAACACCATCAAAATGCCAACTGGCATACAGATGCCACACCGACGGAAACTGCCGATTTACGCAACGTTGTTGAAGGCGACCCAAGCCCTGATGGCAAAGGCACCATTAAGATAGCTCGTGGCATTGAGGTCGGTCATATTTTCCAATTAGGCACCAACTACAGCGAAAAAATGAATGCGACAGTGAACGATGAAAGCGGGCGGCCCGCAACATTAACAATGGGCTGTTATGGCATTGGCGTATCTCGTGTTGTTGCCGCTGCCATTGAACAGCACCATGATGATAACGGCATACTATGGCCAACCAGCATGGCCCCATTTGAAGTGGTGATAGTCCCCATTAACTTACAAAAATCTCACCGTTTACAGGAAGCCGTAGAAAAACTTTACACAGAACTCAAAGGCTTAAAAATTGATGTGCTCCTAGATGATCGAAAAGCGCGACCTGGCGTGATGTTTTCAGACATGGAGCTGATTGGCATTCCGCATAGAGTCGTCCTGAGCGATCGAGGACTAGACGCTGAACAAGTTGAGTACAAAGGCCGCACCGACAGTGACACAACAGACATCCCGCTTAAGGGTATTGTTAGCCACATTCAACAGCAACTTGGCTAGTAATGCACCAACTCCGTAAAGTCATTTTTGGCATGTCAATTTTCTGCATCATGACGACATCGGCTATCGCTCAGCCGATGCCTGATGCAAGCTTCTTAGCAGCCATAAAATCAGCTGTGCATGATTCCCCCAGCTTTATCGACCCTATTGACGCCCAAGTATGGCTCGTAGACATGTCCACACGCCTAAAACCTCGAATCAAAAACCTCAACGAGCGCCTCACCCTTTTAAAGCTCATCCTAGCTGAAGCACACAAACATGATCTCGAGCCAGAGTTAATTCTTGCCATTATCCAAGTTGAAAGCAATTTTGACCAATACGCTATATCTTCAGCAGGCGCCCGGGGCTTAATGCAAATCATGCCCTTTTGGATCAAAGAAATCGGCAGCCCTAAAGATGACTTGTTTAACATCAAAACCAATTTACGGTATGGTTGTGCCATTCTGAAGCAGTATTTAAAACGCGATAAAGGCAACTTAACTCGTGCGCTCGCCCGTTATAATGGTAGCCGCAGAACCGACAAATACCCTTTAAAAGTCTATCAAGCCATCAAACACACATGGTTCAAAGGGTAAACTCTAGGAGCATAACTCATGAAGTTTTTTCATAACCCACGCTGTAGCAAATCTCGACAAACCTTAGAACTCCTCACCGAGCAAGGTATTAAACCAGCCATTGTTGAGTACTTAATCACCCCCCCTAGCAAAGAAGAACTCCAGAGCATTCTTGACAAGCTTGGCATAACCCCAAGAGCACTAATGCGCCAAGGCCAAGCCGAGTATAAAGACAACAACTTAAACGACCCCGCCCTCAGCAATGAGCAACTCATCCAAGCGATGATAGACAACCCAATTTTGATTGAGCGCCCCATACTCATCACTAAAAACAAAGCTGCCATTGGCCGCCCACCTAAATTAGTCCTAGATATCTTATGAGCATTTTAGTGTTGTTTTACAGTCGCCATGGAAGCACAAGTAACTTAGCTCAGCATATTGCTCGCGGCATTGAAGAAGCGGGAAGTGATGCAATGCTCCGCACCGTCCCAGCCATTTCAAACACTTGTGAAGCCACTGAGGACAGCATACCCAGCGACGGCGCACCCTACGTTACCCTTGAGGAACTTGAGCAGTGCGATGGACTCGCTTTAGGCAGCCCAACACACTTTGGCAACATGGCTTCCCCATTGAAGTACTTTATCGACCAAACAAGCACCACTTGGTTAAATGGCAAACTCGCAGGAAAGCCTGCTTGCGTATTCACCTCAACCTCAAGCTTACATGGCGGCCAAGAAAGCACTTTACTCTCGATGATGAACCCGCTCTTTCACCACGGTATGATTTTACTCGGTGTGCCTTATAGCCAACCGGAGTTACTGTCCACTCAAACAGGTGGCACACCTTATGGTGTCAGTCACTTTAATGGCAGCGACAACAGCAAGCCCATCAGCCAAGACGAAAGCGCGCTCTGTCGTGCAATGGGCCGACGCTTAGCCACAACAGCACAACGGCTCAAGGAGCAGTCATGAGCCATAGAACACTCTACTGGATTGCCGTACCAAGCTATCTAGGGCTCTTTACGCTATTGGTTTTGTGGATCACACTACTACACCCGCCAACTCAGCTCAGTATGGGGCTATCCTTAGGACTCGCTGTTATCCCATTATTATTCCCTCTAAAAGGGTTACTTCAGGGTAAGCCGTACACCAATAGTTGGACACCATTTTTAATGCTTCTTTATTTTTGCCACGGTGTCATGGAAGCGTATGCCAATGCATCGCCAGAGATACGAGTGCTTGCCAGCCTAGAGCTCACTCTTAGCACGCTTGTCTTCATGGCTTGCACACTGTATGTACCTGCCTACCGAAAAGCAGAGCAACATGGCTAAACAGCTCATTCTC
>JABHGC010000099.1 GCA_018672285.1 Methylococcales bacterium | reverse complement strand
TTATTAAATATCGTTGCTGGGATCTGAATGAATAAGAAGACGTTTCGTGAGCTTGTGCCAGAGTCTGCCGAGTGGCAAACTTTTGTTGATGTATTAAGGTCGCATGCTCAATCAAGAGGTAATGAGGTTGCCTATGTTTACCTGAAAGATGGTGAAACAGAGGGGGCTCGAATTACTTTTGCTGAGTTAGATGCAAAAGTGCGCGCGATTGCAGCTAAGTTACAGCAGAGTACCTGCCCTGGTGATCGTGTTTTATTGATGTTTGCCCCAGGCATCGAATATATTTCTGCTTATTTAGGATGTTTGTATGCTGGTGTGATTGCTATCCCCGCTTATCCGCCACGTAATAAACGCTATTTAGCACGGTTTCAATCCATTGTGTCAGACTCCCAGGCGGCTATTGGTTTAACCTCCTCAGATTTACTCCCCAATATTGTTACGATGTTTGCTCAAGCCCAGGGCTTGCAGATGTTAAAGTTGATATCTACCGATGATATGGAGCTGTCGCTAGCAGATGGCTGGCAGACAGTCGATATCAGTGGCGCTACAACGGCCTTTCTGCAGTATACATCGGGCTCTACAGGCTCACCTAAGGGCGTTATCGTGTCGCACGGTAACTTGTTACACAATGAGCAAGTGATTGTGACTCATACCGATATGGCTCAAAGTCACGGTATTGTTTCATGGGTGCCGCCTTATCATGATTTAGGCCTGATTTTAGGTTTGCTATGCCCTCTTTATATGGGGAAAAAATCGGTGATTATGGCGCCGTTTGCCTTTATTCAGAGCCCTTATCGCTGGCTTAAAGCCATTAGTGATTTTAGTGATCAAAAAATATGTAGTGGTGCGCCTAATTTTGCTTATGATTTATGCTCTCGTAGGATTACAGCAGAACAAAAAGCAACGCTAGATTTAAGTCATTGGGATGTGGCCTTTAATGGGGCTGAACCCATTAGTGCACAAACGTATGATCGCTTTGTAGACGCTTTTGCTGAGTGTGGGTTTCAGCCAAATGCGCGTTACCCGGTATATGGTCTTGCTGAAAGTACACTGATGACAGCAGGTGGCCCGCCTCAAACGCCGATGGTGGTTTTAAACCTTGACTCTGAAGCGCTCGGTCAGAATCGAGTGAGCATTGTTGAGGCCAATGAGCAGAGCCGTCAGCATGTCGGTTGTGGTCAGGTGAACTTAGAGCAAGAGATCCACATTGTAGATCCAGATACGCATTTGGAGTGCTCAGGCCATCGCGTAGGAGAGATCTGGGTCAAAGGGGGTAGTATTGCTCAAGGCTATTGGAACCGGCCTCAGGAAACGGCTAACTCGTTTCATGCCATGATCAAAGAATCACAGCTCGGTCCTTTTTTGCGAACAGGCGATTTGGGGTTTGTACATGAGGGTGAGTTGTTTGTTACTGGACGAATTAAAGATGTCATTATTGTTCGTGGCCGTAATCATTACCCGCAAGATATAGAAAACACCGTAGCAACGGCGGACCCAAGCCAAGGTAAGGGCATTACGCCCATTCGCTTTGGTAATGTTGCAGCTATTGCAGTGACGGAAGACGGCTTAGAGAAAGTGGTTGTTGTGGCGGAGGTTGAGCGGCACTACTTGCAAACATGCCGGCGCTTTCAGACTGAGGATCATATTGAGGCACCAGAAGAAGTCAGTGATTACCGTACTTTAGACCCTAATATTGTGATTGGCGTTATTCGTCAGGAAGTCGCTGAGGTTCATGATATTCAATTGGCCGCTGTGGTTTTAATTCGCCCTGAACGCTTGCCGAAAACATCCAGTGGTAAAATTCAGCACCACCAAACTGGCGTTGACTATCAGAATGGGGATTTGCCTGTTGTTTGGCACAGTGAGTTTTCTAAGCCTGATACCTGTCATGATGATATTGTGGTGATTATTGAGCAGATTTCGCCAGAAGATATTTGTTTAGACCGGCTGTTGGTTATGCCTATTGATGAGCGGGCTAATTGGTTAAAACAAGCATTACAGAGCCATGTTGCAAGGTCTCTGCATCTTGCAATGGAGGTAATAGACTCGGAAATGCCACTGAGTCAGCTAGGGATTGATTCACTCATTGCGGTGGAAATGGGGCATCTCATTGAAAGTGGTTTTAGTGTGCAAATTGATAGTTTTGCACTGCTCGATGGTATGACGTTGTCTGAATTGGTCGAATCTGTCTTAGGCCAGCTACAAGAAGAGGCAACTAGCGATACACCGCCCCTTGTACGCATTGAAGAATTTCATCCTGAGTATCCTTTGTCTCAAGGGCAGAGGGCGATGTGGTTCTTACACCGTTTTGCACCAGAAAATTTAGCCTATAACGTCACCATTCCTGCAAAAATTGAACAGCCACTCAATATGCCCGTATTGCAGCGTGCTTTTCAAGCATTGCTTGATCGCCACCCGGCATTACGAACGACCTATCACTCTAAAGAGGGTGAGCCGGTTGTTTATGTGGAAGAAGATTCACAGCTATTTTTTACGCTTGAAGATGCCAGTGGTTGGTCACAAAATGCGATAGATGATTGGCTGAAAAAACTGGCTAAAACGCCGTTTGACCTAGAAAATGGCCCGCTATTTCGGGTGAATGTGGTCTCAGATGGTGATACGTGTTACTTGTTGATGAGTGCACATCATATTGCTGTTGATATGTGGTCTGTTGTTATCTTGATGGATGAGCTGAAGCTGTATTATGCAGCCTACTTAACAGGAGAACAAATTACTCTGCCTGAATTGCCTTATCGTTATACCGATTATGTGCAATGGCAAATACAGCTCTTAAAAAGTGATGCTGGCGACCGAATGTGGCAGTATTGGAAAAACCAATTGGCAGGTTGCCACCCCATTCTTGAGCTACCAACTGACAGACCAAGGCCACCTGTGCAAACGTATCAAGGTGATACCGTATCCCTGGAGCTTAATTCGGCAGTCACAGATAGAGTTAAAAGTTTCGCAAAAGAAACCAATACAACCGTTTATATGGTGTTGCTAGGGGCTTTTCAAGTATTGCTGCACCGTTATACAGGGCAGCAAGATTTACTGGTAGGTTCGCCGGTTGCAGGTCGTACTAAAGCTGGGTTAGAGGGTGTTGTGGGGTATTTTGTTGATCCTGTTGTGCTCAGAGCAAAGTTCCGCCATGGTGAGAATTTCATCGATTTCATGCAGCAAGTTAAACAGACTGTTTTGGGTGCACTATCAAACCAAGATTATCCTTTTTCTGAAATTGTAAAACGCATTTATCCTGCACGTGATCCATCGCGTTCGCCGCTATTTCAAGCCTTGTTTGTACTGCAAAAAACCTATCAGATGAAGGGTGAGTCAATCTCAGGCTTTGTCTTAGGTGAAGCTGGTGGCAGGCTCAATATGGCGGATGTCGCTTTAGAGTCGATGTCAATTGAAACTCAAGTGGCCATGTTTGACATTATGTTGACGATGACTGAGGGTGATGGTCAGTTACGTGGTTCGTTCCAATATAACAGCGATTTATTTGAGCAAAGCACCATTGCGATTATGGCGCTGCATTTAGAGACGTTACTACAAGGGTTGCTCAGTGAGTCTGATAGCCCAATGAGTGATATTCCTTTAATGACTGAAGCTGATCGTTACTTGTTAACGGTCGAGTGGAATGATCATTATGTTGATTACCCTTTAGAGCGCTCACTGAATAGCTGGTTCGAGTCATTTGCAGAATCTAGCCCAGAGAGTATTGCTGTTCGTTATGAACAAGCGTCTATCACTTATCAGGCACTGAACGAACGTGCGAACCAATTAGCACGATATTTACAAAGTAATAATGTTGCAGACAACCTCTTGGTTGGAGTTTGTGTGCATCGCTCAATTGATATGGTTGTGGCCATTTTAGCGGTTTTAAAAGCGGGTGGGGCTTACGTTCCGTTAGACCCGGGTTATCCTGTTGAACGGTTAACCTATATGTGTGAAGACGCAAAATTGTCGTTAGTGTTAACCAACAGTCAATTATGCGATGCGATGCCTCAGCGTAATAAAAGCACGATGATACCCATCGATACGCTAGATTTGGCTGAATTTGACAAAGCCAATATTGATATGGCTTTTGATCCTGAGCAATTGGCTTATATTATTTACACTTCAGGTTCAACAGGTCGGCCAAAAGGGGTCATGATTCCTCATCGTGCGATTGTTAATCACATGTTGTGGATGCTGGATGCCCTGAACTTTGATTCAAATGATGTGGTGTTACAAAAAACCCCCTTTAGTTTTGACGCCTCTATTTGGGAATTTTTTGCGCCTCTCATGGTTGGCGGTACTTTAGTGATGGCCAAGCCTGATGGTCACCGAGATGGTGCGTATTTATTAGAGGCGATTAAACAATATAATGTGACGACCATTCAATTGGTACCTTCTGCTTTAAGAATGCTGCTTGAGACAATTGGCATTGAAAGTATCAGTAGTTTAAAACGGGTTTGTTGTGGTGGTGAGGCGCTGACGCTTGATTTGCAAAAACAGCACTATGAAAGATTGGACGTACCCTTATTTAATCTTTATGGGCCAACAGAAGCGACAATTGATAGTACGTTTTGGGAGTGCGACCCACGTTATTTGCAAAATAATTTACCCATTGGTAGACCCATTTCAAATGCCAAGATTTATATCTTAGATAAGTCTTTAAACCCTGTGCCGGTTGGTGTGCCAGGTGAAATTCATATTTCAGGTCAAGGTTTGGCAAGTGGTTACTTGTACCGACCTGAATTAACCGATGACAGTTTTATTAGCAACCCTTTTGAGGCTGATCAAAAGCTTTATAAGAGTGGTGACTTAGGGCGGTATTTGCATGATGGCTCTATCGAATTTTTAGGTCGAATCGATCACCAGGTCAAGTTACGGGGTTATCGTATTGAAATGGGTGAGGTTGAAGCGGCGATTAATGATCACCCCGCTGTAAGACAGAGTGTGACATTGGTACGAGAGGATGTACCAGGAAATAAGCGCTTGGTGACCTATGTGATCTCTGATCCGGTTAATTCACCAACGACAGAGGAGATGAAAGTCTTCCTGAAGAACTATTTACCAATTTACATGATTCCTAACGACATTGTGATTTTAGATGCCCTGCCATTGATGCCAAATGGTAAGGTTGATCGTTTGGCATTGCCTGCACCATCAGGCATGCAAATGGATGATGCGTATATTGCACCTGGAACACCGCTAGAATTAGCGTTGGTTGAGATTTGGGGGCAAGTATTGGGTGCCATCCGAGTCGGTGTTGAAGATAACTTTTTCGAATTTGGTGGGCACTCATTATTAGCAACTCAAGTGGTTGCTCGTATTTATGATCGGTTTGCACTAGAAGTGCCTGTGCGGGCGTTATTTGAACACCCAACCATTGCTGATTTGTCTCGCCATATTGAAAAACATTATCGGCATCAGAAGAGTTTGCCAAAAACCGATATTAAAGTAATCACTAGAAGCGAATTTTTACCGGTGTCATCGGCGCAAAAACGTTTGTGGTTTTTACATCATTTGTTAGAAAACACATCCGTTTATAACATGCCTGCTGCCATTTCGATGAAGGGTAAGGTCAATATTGATGCTTTGAAATTCAGCTTAAATACGATTTTAAATCATCATGAAGTCTTAAAAACAGGGTATTTAGACCAGTTAGGAGAGCCGGTCGCTTTTGTTGCAGAGGTAGATGAAGTGCCTTTTACTGTGATTGAAGTAGAAGGTGATACAGCTGAAGTGCGTCAAGCTGAGGCGAAGCGTTTAGCGGATGAAGAGGGAACGGAGGGGTTTGATTTAACAGCACCACCTTTGATTCGAGCTAAGTTGTTGGTGTTGGATGAAGATGATTATTTATTTTTATTTACCATGCATCATATCGTCTCAGATGGTTGGTCACTCGGTTTGTTTTGCTCAGAGTTTTTGACCGCTTATAAAGCGTTTATTGGTGGGAAATCTGTTCGATTGAGTGCGTTACCTATTCAGTATATTGATTACTCTGCATGGCAAAACACATTTTTAACCGATGAGGTGTTGGCCAAACAAATTGAGTTTTGGCGTGACCAAATCGGGGCGCATGGTGATGTACCCGTGCTTAATTTACCAACAGACTATCCTCGGCCATTGGTGCAAAGTTACCAAGGGGCGCAGTGTTTAAGGCTGATTCCATTTGAGTTGATTGTTGGTTTAGAAGAGCTAAGTGAGCGCAATGGCGCTAGCTTAGGCATGACCTTGTTTGCCGCGTTTAATGTGCTGCTTTATCGGTATTCAGGTCAACGTGAAATCATGGTCGGTTTCCCGATTGCGAACCGTACTCGAGTTGAAGTTGAGCACTTGATTGGTTTGTTTGTGAATACGTTGGCGATTAAGACAACGCTAGATGATGATATTGATTTTCAAGAACAAGTGAGGCGAGTTCGTGACGTCTTTTTTGGTGCATTTTCAAATCAAGATGTGCCATATGAGAGACTAGTCGATGAATTAGACCCGCAGCGTGACACCAGTCGATCACCCTTGTTTCAAGTGATGTTCACCATGCAAAACACCCCGCTTGAAGCTTTCTCACTACCAGATGTCGATGCCGAGTTATTTCATAGTCACAATGGCACTGCAAAATTTGATTTGTGGTTAAGTTTGAGTGAGTCGCAAGAAGGCATGATCGCTCAAATGGAATACAATACCGATCTGTTTGAAGAGGCAACCATTGAGCGTATTTTAAGTCAGCTTCAAGTCTTGTTAAATAACATTATTCGCCAACCAGAAACACCCATTGCCAAAATTTCTTTATTGCCAGAGTCTGAGAAAAACCGTTTGGTGAATGAATGGAATGATACCCAAGTTGATTTTCCTGAGCGTGTCTGTGTGCACCAGTTGTTTGAGGATCAAGCTGAATATACGCCGGATGCGATAGCCGTCACATTAGGCCATGAAAAACTGACTTATAGAGAATTAAATGAAAAGGCCAATCAACTCGCGCATTGGCTACGGATGCAAAATGTTGGTCCAAATATTAGTGTTGGTATTCATTTGCCACGCTCAATAGAGCTGGTTATATCTATGCTAGCGGTGGCTAAGTCTGGGGGGTGTTATATTCCGTTTGACGCAAGCTGTCCGAAAGACCGTATTGAGCAGATGCTGCAAGATGCTAAACCCTTAATGTTGATGACCGATTCTATCCGTGGGCGCCAGTTTAAACGTTCACAAATGCAGCTGTTTTTAGTGGATGAAGGCTGGGAAGATGTCTTAACGCTCAGCACAAAAAATTTAATCAGTGGTGTGTCAACCAACGATCCGATGTATCAGATTTATACCTCTGGTAGTACCGGTGCGATGAAGGGGGTTGTGGTTCCTCATAAAGCGGCATATAACCACATGCAGTGGATGCAGAGAGAATTTGAGTTGAGCGAATCTGATCGGATGTTGCAGCGCTCACCAATGAGCTTTGATGCATCTGTCACAGAATTTTGGCTACCGCTATTAAGTGGTGGTGAACTTGTTTTAGAAATGAATGCCGCATTTTATAACCCAACCTTGTGTTACCTGGGTGGCATTATCGCAGAGTGGAAACGTGATTATGACCAAATAGAAGCACTTAATTACCCGGTTATGGTTGAAGATACCGGTGCCTGGAAAACAGAGCAGTTTACGTTGAGTCCAGATTTGCACCAAAAACTTCAGCAGTATTGTGACAGCCATTCGATGAAAATTTTTGAATGTTTGATTGGGCTGCAAGCTTGGTGGGTATATCAATATTGTCGACCTGAAGGGTATTTCCCCGTTCAGAATGCGGATAATCAAGTGTTGTATGTTTTTTCACCTGAGCTATTTCATGAGGTCGCAACCTGTCAGGAGTTGTGGGCACGTTTAAACCGTTGTCGGACGATTTATGAGCAGCTACCACTGTTGTGTGGCATTTGTTTAGATCAGCCTGTCACCACAGGAAAAACCGCATTTTATTATACCGATCACGGAATGATCAACCAGAATGAAGAGTCCTCTGTATGGTTGTCAAGTGAGCAGGTGGGGTCTGACTTAAGGTTAACACTGACTTACCATTCTCATCACTTTACCGATTTTGGTTTTTTTAATCAGCTGCAGCAACTGCTCGTACAAATTGTTGAAAGTCCTGTCACCTTAGGGATGCTGTCGTTACCTGTTGAGCGCTCAGTCATTGAGCCTGATAACAAGGTTGACAGTGAGCCTGTGTCAGGGTCTTTGGTGCAAAGATTTGAGGCGATGGTTGAGGCCTACCCACTGCAAGTTGCTGTGGGATATGACGATGTGCAACTTACCTATGCAGAGCTTGAGCACCGATCCAATCAAATGGCGCATTGTTTATTGGCAATGGGCGTTGAACAGGAAACATATGTTGGCTTGTTTATAGACCGTTCTGTAGACCAAGTGATTGCTATGCTGGCCGTACTCAAAGCAGGTGGTTGTTATGTACCGCTTGACCCTACTGCACCGGAAGATATGGTTGAGTGGATTCTTGAAGATACTGAAATACCCCTCGTCATTACTCAACCAAGACATGTTAAAACGATTAAAGGTATTGCGAGCCAGGATATTGAAATACTTGAAACACAAGATAAGAGTGTTATTTCACAGCCAAATACGTCGGTTAATATTAGTATCTCAAGCAGTCGTTTGGCTTATGTGATTTATACTTCTGGATCAACAGGTAAGCCTAAAGGTGTGATGGTAGAACATGCTCAAATTTTAAGTCTGATGGATCAGTCAGCACCATTATTTGATTTTGATCACAATGATGTGTGGGCTATGTTCCACTCTTGTGCTTTTGATTTTTCAGTGTGGGAAGCCTGGGGGGCATTAATGTATGGCGGCCGTTTGGTGCTGGTGCCAGATAGCTGCAGTCAAGATGCGGAAGCATTTTATCAGTTGCTCGTGAAAGAAAAAGTGACCATTCTTAACCAAACCCCATCAGAATTTTATCAGTTGATCTCTGCAGAAGAGCAGTTGTTCAGGTCGGCAGATAATGATGAAAATGCACTGGTACTTAGAGAAGTCATCTTTGGCGGCGAAGTTTTAGACTATAGAAAGCTCAAGCCTTGGGTTATGCGCCACGGTGATAGCCAGCCTAAGCTTTCGAATATGTATGGTATTACGGAAACGACTGTACATGTGACCTGCAGGCCGGTGACACAGGAAGATGTTGATTTCGCCCTGAGAACCATGAGCACCTTGAACTTTATAGGCCAACCCATTAATGGGTTGAAACTTCATATTTTAGATGCCCAAAATAGGCCGGTAGCAGTGGGTGTACCGGGTGAAATTTGTGTGTCTGGTGAGGGTGTTGCGCGCGGTTATCATAATCGGGCTGGGTTGACGGCAAGCCGCTTTGTTCAACTTCCGGGTATTCCAGGTAAGTTATATCGCTCTGGTGATTTGGCTCGGTATCTACCTAGCGGAGAAGTGCAGTATTTAGGCCGAATGGACCATCAAGTGCAGCTACGGGGTTATCGTATTGAGCTTGGTGAGGTTGAGTCCGCCATTGCAGCATTCCCAGGTGTTAAAGAAAATATTACCATTGTTAAAGATGATCGCCACGGTGAGCCACAAATTGTGTGTTACATCGTTAAACCGACCAACATAGAGTTTGTGGATATTCGGCAATTTATTAAGCTGAGAATTCCTGAATATATGATTCCGTCTTCGTTTGTCTCAATTGATGTTGTGCCGCTCACTGCGAATGGTAAAATTGATTATGCCGCGCTGCCAGCACCCAATCAAGTTGAAAACCAAGTAACGACCTTAAATGAAGTGGGTGATGCAAAACGCTTAATTGAGTTGATATTGAGCCAGCAGATTACTTTGTTGCAAGTTGTACCGACCTTATTGCGCGAATTAGTCGCGCAACCACAATTCTCAGAATGTACCTCATTGCGAACCGTTTTTTGTGGTGGTGAAGTTTTCCCTCAAGAGTTGGCACAACAATTTTTCAGCCGTTTATCCTGCCAATTAATTAATTTGTACGGGCCTGCTGAAGCGACAATCGATGCGACTTTTGGTGTTGCGGATAAGCACCACATAGGTGAGTCTGTGCCCATTGGTCAGCCGATTAATAATAACCAGGTGTATGTGCTTGATCAGCACTTGAATGTTGTACCGACAGGTGTTGTTGGCGAATTGTTCATCGCGGGTGAAGGTTTGTCTTCGGGCTACTTGAATCAAATGGAAATGACTCAGGCTAGGTTTATTCATAATCCGTTTTCTAGTAGCAAACAAAGCCGATTGTATCAGACAGGAGATTTGGTTCGATGGTTAGCAACAGGGGAACTTGAATACGTAGGTCGTTCTGATTTACAAATTAAAATTAGAGGTTACCGGGTAGAGTTAGAAGAGATTGAAGCGGTATTGAATGAGCATCCTGCCGTACATGAAAGTGTGGTGGTGGCTAGGAAAGATGAGAAAGGGCAAATGGGGTTAGTAGCCTATTTGGTGTCGAGCATTGTTGCTGATAGAGTGCTGTTTAAAATTAGTTGTACAGCAAGAGTAGAAGGGCATGACCCTGTTACCGTGACCACTGAAGATATCTCAAAGCGTGGCTTGAAGTTAATGAACGTGCCAAGTTACTGGCAAAAAGGGCAGAGAGTCAGCCTCGAGTTAGAAAACTTCCCTCAGGTCGGAAAAATTACCGGTAAAATGGTGTGGTGCCAGTCCGGATCTGCTGGCATTTTGTTAGAGTTAAGTGAAGATGTCGGTCAGGTCAGTGATATGATTTCAGGTATCATTGCTGATCATGGCTTTAATTTATTTGACTTGAGAAGATTGAATGTCTCAGACCCAAGACGCTCACGTCTCAGGGTACCGTTGCATCAACAGTGCCAGCTCAAATTAATGTCTTCGGGGCATTTGTATAAAGTGGATACCGAAGATTTGTCCGTGGGGTATATTCGACTTAAAAATGTACCTAAAGAGTGTCGTCAAGATGACTTGATATCATTGCTGATCGCACTTCCAGGTGAGTCTGTTTCAAGCTGGGTTGAGGGCAAGTTATTGTGGGTCAATAATACCTTCGCCAGTGTTCAATTAAATATCGATAAAGAAACACAGGTACGGTTTTATCAGAGTGTGCTTAGTGTTATGCAATCTGAACATTATTGGTTATCTACTCATACAATGGGTCACTTAAGGCGTTACCTCAATGGCTACTTCCCTGAATTCTTAGTACCTAAATCGTTCGTTCACTTAGATGGATTACCTTTACTCGATAGTGGAAAGGTCGATCGTGCAGCACTGCCTGCGCCAGAACATATTGACTCTACTGAAAAAATCAGTGGTGAAGCTGAAACGGATACAGAAAAAGCACTGGCGAAAATTTGGTGTGAAGTACTCAGTATCGACAAAGTTAATCGCGGTGATAGCTTTTTTGAGCTTGGCGGGCACTCATTGTTAGTGACACAAGTACTTTCTAGAATATTGAGCCAATTTTCGTGCAAAATACCTTTGCAGGTATTTTTTGATGAGCCGACTTTAGAAGGTCTTTCAAAAGCCATTGACTTGGCCGACAAAGTCGCTGATAGTCAAAAAATTGCAGATATCAAACCCCTTACTAAAAAAACAAGGCGTCGAAAAAAATCAAATGGACCACGATGACAACGAAATTGATTTAGAAGAATTCCCTTTATCCTACTCACAAGAGCGGCTGTGGTTGCTTGACGTAATGTCACCCGGTGAGTCTGTTTATAACATGTCGGCTGCCTTTAAGTTGGCCGGTCAGCTCAATATCCCCGCATTAGAACAAGCATTTCAAGCCATTATCGACCGGCATGAATCACTCGTGACGAATTTTACAACCGTTGATGAGCAGCCTGTTCAATTCTTACGCGAAGAGGAGCCATTCGAGGTTGAGCAAGTAACGCTGGCTACAGGACAGACATTGGTTGAGTTTGCTAAAGAACATGGTAATAGGCCATTTGATTTAGCCTCTGATATGTTGCTCAGGGTCGCCGTTGTGTCATTAGCCGATGCAGAATATATGCTCTGTATTTCAATGCATCATATTATTTCAGATGGGCTATCTGTCGCCGTGTTAATGCGGGAATTATTGTTAAGTTATGAGGCATGCTTACAAGGCGTAGAGCTCGACTTGCCAGAGCTTGAGATTCAGTATATTGACTATGCAGAGTGGCAGAGAGACAATTTCACGTTAGAGACCATGGCAAACGATATTGCCTTCTGGAAGAATGCATTATCCGGGGTCGAAAAACTCAAATTAGTAACCGATTTTCCACATGCACCACTACAAACTTTTGCCGGTGGTAATTCGCTTTTTACCATTCCTAAAACGCTAGAGTCATCAATCTATGATTATTTAGACTCAGAATCTGAATTAACGCAGTATGCTTTGCTGATGTCGGTGTATCATTTGTTTTTATACCGAATGACAGGACAGCAAGATATTACTGTTGGCACACCCGTTGCGAATCGTGATCGAGTAGAGCTAGAACCTTTGATTGGTTTTTTTGTCAATACTGTTGTGATAAGAGGGCAATTGGAAGGCAGTGCAGGGTTTGATGTTTTGGCATCGCAAATCAAGCAGCAGTCCATAGCGGCTTTCACGCACCAGCAAGTGCCTTTCGAAATGCTAGTGCAAGCATTAAGTCCTGAGAGAGACACCACAACCACTCCTTTCTTCCAAACGATGTTTTCATTGCAAAATGCAGTGACAGAGCAACCTCATTTAAGTGGCGTTGATATGACGCCTATGGATATTGATTACGGCCGAAGCCGATTTTATCTGATGTTAGAGATCAAGCAAACGGAGCAAGGATTGGTCGGGTGCTGGGAGTACAATGCAGATTTGTTTTCAGCGGCTAGAGTGAGTGAGTTTACTGAGCATTTTTTATGTTTGCTACAAAGTGCCTTAGCAAGTCCTACAACGGCGTTAGATCAGTTACCTCTTTATTTATCAAGACAACAAACGTTAGCTCCGCATCCCAAAACATCGCTGATTAACCTGTTCGATAAAATATCAGAAACACAGCCTGAGCAGATTGCCGTAGTCTGTGGCTCTGGCGAATATAGTTATCACTGGTTGCAAGTCAGATCCAATCAAATTGCACAATATTTACAGCAACAGGGTATTAAATCTGGCGATAAATTAGCCATAGAGCTGTCATCTGATATTGATGCTTACCAGGTGCTACTCGCAACGCAGCGAATGGGGGTCAGTTTTATCCCTGTTAATACTCAGTGGGATAACGCGGATCGAGAAAAAGCGTTATTAACAGTCAAGCCTGCCATCGTTATTAGCGAGACACTTCACTCAGATATTGAGTTTAATGTTGTCAAGTTGAGTGATATTCCATTTTCTGAATTAACAGGCCACTGGGAGGCACCAGATGTGCCTCAAGAGTGGGTGAGTTACGGCTTATTAGAGCAGAAAAATAATGAATGGTCTTTGCTCGAAATATCAGGATTACACCATCATGTTGTTGTTTCAGGTTATATTGACCGGGTTAAATTAGAACCTGAAAGTCAATATTTTGCATTAACAGGCTTGACCGACCAATACCAGCTGAACCATGTTATGGCAGCCTTATCTGTTGGCGCTTCAGTCGTGTGTGGTTTTTCATTACTGAAAAGTAGGCCTGTGACGCATGTGCATGCGTCAATCCCGTTACTTCAGTTTCTTATTCGAAACCCAATAAACAGCCTTAAGGTAGTGACGGCTCCTGCGTTAAAAGGTGAGGTGTCACTTGAAGGGGTGGATCTGTATCTCACGCACTCTATCACCGAATTTGGTGGCTGTGTCGCTTACCAAAATGCGGCTACAAATACGCTGAATCAACAAGATTGCATCAGTAATATAACGCTTAAAATCGAAAGCGAATATCATCAAGAGCAACCTATTTCACGCCTTGGAAAGGCAGTTATTCACTTTTCTGGTAATCAATACCGTTTATTTGACCATGCTCAGAAGAATTGTCTCCATGACATTGTGACAGATGAGATCCTTTATACATTGCCCGCGCAGGTTGATTCGAATGAGTTTTCTGAAGCAAGTCTCTCAGTGGACAAGGCACTGTGTTCACGGTTGGCAGAATTTTGTCACCGTCATGAGCTAACCAAAGACGCCGTATTACAATCGTTGTTTCCATTGCTTTTGACGCAGTGGCAGCATGTTGAGTCAATCACATGGACTGCAGCAGATCTAATAACCGCTCAGAAAAATTATGATCTAGCGTTGAATGCATTTTCTTTTGTTCAGCTATACCAAAGTGATTTAGCCAATAACCCTGAATTACAAGATTTGATTGTAAAGCCTGCGCTTAAAGGGTGTCCGCTAAAGCATGATGATTTTCATTTTCAAAGCATTCAGGGCGCAAGGTGTGATGAGTTAAGCCATAACGCAAAAATTGTCATGTTGGCTAATACCTCGGGTAATGCTTATGAGCTGACCTTAAAAGTTCAATTGGGAGTGATATCACCTAAAAACCTGACGGCGTTGCTAAATGCATTGACAGGGTTAATTGAATATTTTCTTGATAACAGCTCTGCGCCTGTGAGTGCCATCGATTGGCTGCCAAAAGCAGACGCGTTGTTGTTACTCGGTTTATCAAACGAAACGTATTTAAGTGCCTTTGCAATGAGCCCGGTACAGCATTCATTGTTTTTGTCGGCTGAGATAAATCCAAATGAAATATCCAGTAGTATTGGTTGTGCGATTGAATTACCAAAAAATATCGATGTTGCAAGGCTTAAATACGCAGTGCAACAGGTTTCGGACGCGAATGACCTGCTAAGGTCTGAGGTCAAAACGCTACTGCAAGGAGATATGAAAAATGTCTATTTTGCGGTTAAAAAGCAAAAAAATACCTTTTTTGAAGCACAAACAATCACTGATGATACTCAGTTATCCTCTCTTACACAGGCCTTTATCAATCAGCCTTATATCTTAGAGCGGCACCCACTGATTAGACATAAATTAGTCAGTACCCCGAGTAAGTGCGTTTTAATCGTTGCAATGCATCATGTGATGATGGATGGCTTTTCAGAGTCACTGTATTTGAATGCGGTTATGCAGCAATATCATTGCTCAACATCAGATGACCCTGAGCAAGAAAGCGTGAAACCATTTTCATCTTTTGTGCCCGAGTTGCGGGGCCAGTTTGATCAAGCACAAGCTTATCAATTTTGGCAGAAAAAACGTGAAGATATTGAGCCGTTAGACTTTAAAAAATTAATCAGTGATTCGTCAAGAATCGTGAATCAAAACCGGTTGATGACAGTCAGTCAAAATAAAGAAATACAGCAATATTGTAATGAAAATTCGATTCCAGTAGCACGTTTTCTGCGGGGGATTTATGTTTTATTATTGAGCCATTATTGTCGCGCGGAAAAAGATTTTGTGGTTCTGAATATCAATGCCCAAAGAAATGAGGATAATAAGGCTGTACTCGGTTGTTTTTTTAGTGCAGAGCCTAAATATTACGCTGCCAAAGACTTTTCTGGTGACTTGACGTGCATTGAATACTTTAATCATGTTGGCTATTCTGAAGCACATGATAAATTGGTCCGGAATGTTACGACAGAATTTATTAAAGACAATATCAATACAGGTAGATCAACTTATATATTCAATTTTTTTAATTTTAAAAGTAGTGTTGATATAGGTGCAGAACAATATCCTATTAATATTTTCCCTGCACATGCAAGACCTGGAGAGGTTCATTTTGTTCCTCAGGTTAGAGGCGACAGCATAGAGTTAATGATTAACTACGATGTGGCCGTATTCGATGACCTGTCTTTTATTGATCGTTATATTCACTTAGTTCATCAAATCTGCCATAAAGCAGAGATGATATCTGATTTATCGTATTTAATGCCGAATGAAGAGGCAGATCTGCAGCAGTTGCGTGAATCCTCTGCCGTGTCACAGCAAGAAATCCCCCGTTTGCTAGCACCTTTATTGCAACACGTTAAAGCGACACCTGATGCCATTGCCTTGGTTCAAGGAGATACTCAGGTAAGCTATAGAGAACTTGATGAGCGTTCTAATAAAATTGCAAACTACTTATTAGACAATGGCTTGAAGACCAATCAGCCTGTTGCTATTGGCTTGTCAAAATCTGTTGATTTTAGCGTGGCTCAGATTGCGATTTTAAAAGCAGGTGGGTGCTATGTGCCTATTGATCCAAGCTATCCCGAAAATAGAATTGAATATATTTTAGATAATGCTGAAGTGAAATTTCTTATTCACGCAGGCATAGACGCAAATATCGTGTGCCAGCTAGATTTAAGACAAGCCGGTTGTTTGGATGGCTTTGGTCATGAAGCACCCCATGTGACTATTGAACCTGAACAGCTGGCGTATATTATTTATACATCGGGTTCTACAGGCCAACCTAAAGGGGTTGCCGTTACCCAGAAAAGCGTGATTAATCTATTATCTTGGTACCAGAAAACGCTGAGTACGTCTGCAACATCAAAAACATTGATTATCAGTGCATTGGGCTTTGATTTAACGCAAAAGAATTTGTTTGTTAATTTGTGGTCAGGTGGCACGGTAGTTTTCCCTGAGTCTGATTATTACGACGTGGATCACATTGTTGAGACGGTTGAACGTTTACAAATCAGTTATATCAATTGTGCGCCAAGTGCCTTTTATCCATTGGTTGAAAATCGTGCGAATTGGAGTGCCTTAGCTTCCTTAAAAACAGTGGTGTTAGGGGGGGAACCAATAGAACTTACTGCTATTTCTGATTGGTTATCACACAATAAATCAAGCTTGATTAACAGTTATGGGCCAACAGAATGTACGGATATTGCCGCGTATTATAAAATCACAGATGGGGTTTATGATAAGCCATATCCACTGCCGATTGGCCATGCCAATGACAATGTTCAGCTTTTTGTGCTCGATGCCGAGCGTAAACAATGTGTGCCTGGTGTGGTTGGTGAGCTGTACATTGCAGGCGCAGGAGTTAGCCAAGGGTATCTATTAGATGCTGAGAAAACCAAAGCTCAGTTTTTGACATTGTCTATTGCTAATCAAGAGCAGACCACTGCCTATAAAACCGGCGATCTTGTGGTCATGCAGGAAGGCGAGTTGGTGTATGTTGGCCGTAGCGATCACCAAATCAAACTCCGTGGGTTTAGGATTGAGCTAGGTGAAATAGAATCGGCGATTAAAGTAATCCCGGGTATTAAAGATGCCATCGCACTTGTGAAAGATGAGCAGTTACACGCCTTTGTCACAGGGGCTGGTGATCAGGTGACTGTTAAGGCCGCCTTAAAATTATCGTTACCGAGCTATATGGTGCCTGCTCAGTTATGCTTTTTAGAGGCATTCCCACTGACTCCCAATGGTAAAATTGACCGTAAAGCCCTAGCTGGTGAGTCAATAAAAAGTGTTGATGTTATCCAAACACTGCCGAGTGACCCAATGGCGGTGTCTATTGCTGAGATATGGCAAAATTTACTCCAGCGAGAGGTCGTTTATTTAGAAGATGATTTTTTCTTGCTTGGTGGCCACTCGTTGTTAGCGACGAAATTAATTTCTAGGCTAAATACAAACCTGAATATTAAAGTGCCCGTCTCATTTGCATTTGAACATACGGTGCTGTCTGACTTTGTATTAGCGTTGCCAAAAGGGGGGCAAGGACAATCTGAAGCAAACATTCCTGTTATTCCTCGTGATGCTGCTTTGCCGTTGTCATCTGCACAAGAAAGAATTTGGTTTTTACACCAATATACTGAGTCAAGTACGTTGTATAACATCCCTGTTGGTTTAAAGCTGACAGGCGTTGTTGATATTCAAGCTTTAGTGTCTGCCATTGAGTATGTTGCTGAAAAACATGAGGTATTACGCTCAGTCATAGGCAAGGTGGAAGGTCAGCTGCGGCAAATTCTGGGCCGTAATGACAAACCCGCTATTTTTGTACATGACTATTCAGCTTATGATGAGCAAAGGTTTGATGTTGCAAACGGCAAAATTGCTGAGCAGTGCCTCAATTATCACTTTGAGTTAAGCCAAGGGCCATTATGGTTGACACATATTGTACGGGGAACTGACTCAACGTATTTGTATGTGTGTATGCACCATATTATTTCTGATGGTTGGTCACTGGGTGTTTTATTTTCAGAGTTATCTGATTTTTATAATGCGATAGTTCAAAAAGTCAGCTTGCCAAGTTCTCCTCTCGCCATTCAATATGTTGATTATGCTGCATGGCAGCGCTCAGGCTTAGAGGCTGAAGCCGTTGAACAGCAATACCAATATTGGCAAAAGCAGTTAAATAATACCCCCGTTATCTCTTTACCTACCGATTTTTCGCGCTCTAGAGACGTATCCGTATCCGGAAAAACGCGACTGATGACACTGGATTCGAACTTGGCAAAAAGGTTGAATCAGTTTTCTGAGAGCCATAAAGTGACCCCATTTATGTTGATGTTATCAGCGTATATGGTTTTGCTCAGTCGCTATTCTGGTCAAGATGATATTTGTGTTGGGACGCCGATTGCAGGCAGGCATCACCAGTTACTAGAACCACTCATTGGATTATTTGTTAATACCTTAGTCATGAGGGCAACGTGTGCTGAAGACGACTCCTTTATTCATCTGTTGCAAAAAATAAAAAAGATCAGTCTAGACGCTTATGAAAACCAAGATGTCCCTTTTGAGCAGTTAGTGGATAGGCTGTCTGTTGCTAGAGATAGTCACCATTCGCCCTTGTTTCAAGTGTTCTTCTCTTATCAGAATAATAGTGATATTAAGTTCGATAGCGCTTTTGATCAATTAACTGTTGAGCCGGTTGAGCTTGATGTGACAACAGCAAAATTTGAAATCAGTTTAATCGTGAGCCAGAAAGGGAGCACGTTAGAGTGTGCGTTTGAATATGATGATGGTTTGTTTTCTGAGCAGACAATACATCAGTTTTCTCGTCATTATAAAGGCGTGTTAGAGCAGGTGATGAATCAGCCGACGGCGAATATTCAGACCTTGAATTTACTCACAAGCGAAGATTATAAACAGTTATCAAGCTGGAATGCGACAGAGCGGCCTGTACAACACTCTTCCGTTATCACCTTAATGCAAGCAGTTATTCAAGCAGCAGGTCAAAGCCCTGCTTTAGAGTTTAATGGTCAATACCTTCGGTACGACCAACTCGAGCAGCAATCAAATCAGCTGGCATATTATTTAATTGCTCAAGGTATTAAGCGTGAAGACCCGGTTGTTGTCTTTTTACCGCGTTCATTTGACTTGATGGTTGTGTATTTAGGGGTGTTAAAAGCAGGGGGGTGTTATGTTCCTGTGGATACCAATACCCCTTTAGAACGTCTTGCTTATATTGCTAACGATGTTGGGACAAAAGTCGTTGTATCGCATTCATATTTGCATTTAGAAGAAAAAATTGATCTTGATTTATGCTTGTATCTTGATCAAAAATTGCGGGCAATCAGTGCGTTTCCTGTGCTTAGCTTGCCGCCTATTGATGGTAATCAGTTAGCGTATATTATTTATACTTCAGGTTCTACAGGGCAGCCTAAAGGTGTGCAAATAGAGCACCACTCTCTTATCAATTTGGTTGAATGGTATCAAAGTTGTTATGAAATTACATCTGATGATCAGCTGACGTCATTTGCGGGGTTGAGTTTTGATGCGTCAGTTTGGGAAATTTGGGTCGGATTAACATCTGGTGGTTGTTTGCATTTAGCTGATGATAATGTCAGACATAATACTGAATTAGCCATTCAGTGGTTCAATGAATGTAAAATTACCGCGGGTTTCATGCCAACGCCCATGTTAGAAGTCGCGCTGGATTTACCTTGGCCTGACAGTCTCAGTTTGAGAGTATTGGGTGTTGGTGGAGATAAGCTGCACCGTTACGTTCCTGAGACATTGCCTTTTGAGCTGGTTAATTTATATGGGCCTTCAGAGTGTGCCGTTGTATCAACGCACTCACTAGTGACAAGCCATGGTGACTTAGGCATACCTGATATTGGTCAGCCAATACGCAATGCTAAAATTTATATTTTAAGTGTTCACAACCAGCTGGTTCCTGCAGGGGTTGTGGGTGAAATATGTGTGTCTGGTACATTAGTGGGGCGGGGCTATAAAAATTTACCTCAGTTATCAGAGTCATCTTTTATTGATGTAGATATTGAAGGTCAGGGCGTTCAGCGGCTGTACAAAACAGGTGATCTTGGCCGGTTTCAGCATAATGGACGTATAGAGTGTTTAGGCCGTACAGATTTTCAGGTTAAATTACGAGGCTATCGTATTGAGCTTGGAGAAATTCAGTCTGCAATATTGGATTATTCAGGTGTTAAAGAGTCTATTGTCCTATTGAATCAAAGCAAGGGCATGCCTGATAGGTTGGTCGCTTACGTTGTCGGATTAGAATCCCCTCGTATGGTCTTACCCGACTTTTTAAAGAAACGTTTGCCTGATTATATGGTTCCTGCGGCGTTTGTAGCACTAGATATGTTGCCTGTTACCGCGAATGGAAAAATTGATCGTAGCGCATTACCTGAACCTGAGGCAGTGAAGTTAGATCAAGTGATTGATTTGCCAGATACACAAGAGGAAAAATTATTAGCCGCTATCTGGAAGGACATCTTACTCGTCGATGAGGTCGGTCGAGGAAATAATTTCTTTGAGTTAGGTGGTCATTCACTGTTAGTGACGGTATTGGTCGGCCGGATTGAGGCAACGTTACATCTCACGTTATCGTTGAAAACTATTTTTGACTACCCTGTGTTATCCGCCTTAGCGGGGCATATTCGTAAATGTCAGCAAGACAATCAACAGGCAGTTTTCCCTGATGTCGTCTCAGTTGAACGGACAATAAATCAGCCTCTCTCCTATGCTCAGCAACGGTTTTGGTTTGTCGAAAAATTTGCACCAGATACGGCTGTATACAACATTCCATTTGCGTTTAAAATTACATCGAATTTGACGTTAACCGTACTTAGGCAGGCGATTAATGATTTAGTAAGACGTCATGAAGTATTACGAACTCGCATTCAAGAGCGTAACAGCAATACGCCATTTCAGGTTGTATCAGCGTATGATCCAGAAGAATTTGTCGTAGAAAATTACGCCGCACTCAATGATGCTGAGTTTAACCGAAAAGTCCAAGACTACGTTGCCCAAGAAGTTAAGAAACCGATTGCACTAACAGAGGAAAAATTGTGGCGGGTTAAATTGCTCAAGCACTCTGATGACGAGATGGTGGTTATCTTCAATTTTCATCATGCCATTATGGATGGTTGGTCGGTTAATGTCTTATTGGAAGATTTTCAAATTGCCTATCACGCCAGAAAAGCAGGACAAGCCCCTTTATTTAAAGCAAAAGAATATGATTACCTCGATTTCACGGTGTGGCAGAGACAATGGTTGTCTGATGAGGTCTTGCAGCAACAATTAGGCTATTGGAAAAATCACCTGAGAAATGTCTCTAATTTAGCAATGCCGGTAGATTATAAGGCGCCTAAAGATCCGACGTTTAAGGGGGGGGCAGTTACCTTTACATTGGCGAAAGAGACGCAAGAAAAATTAGCCACCTTCGTGGCAAACGTCAATTCAACCACGTTTATGGTCATGCTTGCGGCCTATCATGTGTTATTAACGCGTTATACCAAACAGCAAGACATTTGCATTGGTACTGCGGTCTCAGGAAGAGGTCGTGAAAAGTGGTCTTCGGTACTCGGTTGCTTTGTGAATACATTGCCTTTGCGTAATCAATCGGGTGACAACCCAAGTTTTATTGATTTTGTCAAAAGGGTGACACAAAACACCTTGACGGCATTTGAGCATCAAGATACGCCCTTTGAAAAAATTGTCGACCATATTGGTATCGATCGAAGCACCACTGAAAGTCCGTTGTTTCAAACTGCATTCAGCTTGCAGTCTAAAATGATGGGTGACATTCATGCTGAGTTAGATGGTCAGTCACTTGAGCAGATAGAGATGCCTGTCATCTTTGCTAAGTTAAACCTGATGTTAGTGATGGTGGAGAAAGACAGTGGTCTTGAGGGGATTATAGAGTATCAAACGGATATTTTTTCTCATAAAACAATACAGGATCTTGCTGCAAACTATCAAGCAATCTTGCTCAGTTTGATCACGGCGCCGCAGCAACATATCCATGCTGCACACATGCTTGATGAAGTGCAACTTGGCCACTGTTTACAAATTGATTTTAAGGCTTATTCAGGTATAAAAAGGTTAACACCTGTACAGAGAGATTTGTATATTGAATGTGAATTAGATCCTGATACGCTTTCAAGCAGTATTGGTGTATCGTTTGTGGTGAATGAAAAGCTAGATCCATCTTTAGCACGCGATGCCTTGCAATGGATTCAAGATAATACTGAGGTTCTTCGTGCAGATGTTATCGCTTCAACAGAGCCTTATTTACAACCTGCGTACTTTGCCATCCGTCACCAAAAAACGGTGTCACTTGAGATTGAAACGCGCTCTGAAGCGGTATCAGAGGCCCAAATTAAAGCCTTAGTGGATGATTTTGTTTATCAACCCTATCAAATTATTCAGCATTCATTACTAAAGCATAAGCTGATTCTGCTAGAAGATGGGCGCTCATTATTTATATTTGCGGTGCACCACATATTAATGGATGGTTTTTCTGAGTCACTCTATGTTAACTACTTCTCTCGTATTTATAACGCGCTTGCAAGCAATGAGGTGCCAAAATTTGACGTCAGAAATTGCTTTGAAGACACGCAAGATATTCGTCAACTGTATGATACCGAGCAAGTGTATCAAACGTGGGCTTCTTATGGTCATGATTGTGAAGGTTTTCAACTTGGACGGAAAAAGGGTGATACCGATATCCGTTCTATACAGCGGCCATTGCCCAGTGCACTTTTTACAGATTTAACTGCTTTTTCTCAAGTCCATAGAATTGGTATTCCTGCAATATTGAGAGCGTGTTATGTCATGCTATTGCAGCACTATCAACGTGTGGATCACCCATTTGTTGTGAGTGATATTTTAGGTGAGCGAACGCGTAAAAATTTACGCAGTATTGGCTGCTTCTACGTACGATTACCGGTAGTGTATACCGCTGAATTATTCACCAAAGAGAGTGTGATTTTTGATTTAATTAAACATTTCTATCAGTTCAAACAAAGCGTTTCTGATACCCGTTTTATCTCAAATAATTTATATTCACAATTGTTTGATCCATCTGATCTGAATTTTATTTATAACTATTTCAATATGCCTAGCGCGATTGATATCTCGGGTCAGAAAGCATCCATTGAAATTAATGCCGCTATGCCACGCCCTGGTGAAATTCATTTTGTGCCAAAAGAAACACCGGGTGGTCTGACTTTACATTTGAATTATGATGCATCAGTGTTCACTGAAGTCGATTTTCTACAGAGGGTTGAACAGCTTTTAGCAACGTTGCTAACGCAAGAAGCGATGATTTCTGAATATTGCTTTTTAAATGCCCATGAAGCACAGCAAGTGATGGCAACTTTTGAGCAGTCTCATCAGCCTCATGCCAATACATCCGGTTCTGTGCTTGCACCGTATTTAAAAGCGGCAACTGAAAATCCTGAGCAAATCGCCATTAAGCAAGGGCGAGACTCTCTAAGCTATCAAGCCTTAGAGACTCGTACTAATCAGTTGGCTGGTGAGTTATTGACTCAAGGTGTTAAGCCTGGTCAAGCGGTTGCGATTGTGCTGCCGAAAGGCCTTAATTTTGTCGTCTCTATTGTCACGATATTAAAGGTAGGGGCTCACTATGTACCGTTGGATCAAGATTACCCCGATCAGCGTATTCGCTATATTTTAAATGACGCAAATATAGCCGTGGTAATGACCAACACCACATTGTCTAAAAAATTAGGGGGTGCACTGTGGGTTGATGTCGACGCTGATTACACCCATCACATCGATGCTTTACCTATTGTTCAGGTGTCTGAATCTGATCGCCTGTATATGATTTACACCTCCGGCTCTACAGGCCAGCCAAAAGGGGTTGCTGTTCGTCACCGGCAAGCATTGAACTTGCTTAGCTGGTATTGCTCGGAAATGAAGATAACCGCATCCTCATCAGCGATTATTATCAGTGCAATGGGTTTCGACTTAACGCAGAAGAATATTTTTTCTTTATTATGGCAGGGCGGCACGATTGTTTTTCCTGTGAGCAGTCGATACGACGTTGATGATATTGTTTCTGCCATATCAATGCATTCGGTGACTTTAATTAACTGCGCGCCTAGTGCTTTTTATGCGGTCGCAGAGATACAAAGATACTGGTCCAATCTAGCCAGCTTGACGACGGTTGTATTGGGCGGGGAGCGTATTGAATATGCCAGATTACAGCCCTGGTTACAGTATCAATCTGCAGAACTGATTAACAGTTATGGGCCGACTGAATGTACAGATATAGCCGCTTTTTATCGTGTTAAAAGTGATCACGGTTTAGAACAAGAAATACCGATAGGTAAAGCGAATGACAATGTGCAGTTATATGTACTCGATTCTAACCGAAAACTGACTGTACCTAGTCTTCAAGGGGAGCTGTATATTGGTGGCTCTGGCTTAAGTGAAGGTTATGTGTTTGATGCGGTTAAGACTGCTGAGTCCTTTGTTAATGTGTCTTTCCCGGATGGGCGCGTTGTGCCACTGTATAAAACGGGGGACCTTGTACATTATGATGAGGATTATAACCTTATTTATGATGGACGGACGGATCATCAAGTCAAATTACGTGGTTTGCGTATTGAGTTAGGTGAGATTGAATCGATCGCAAGACAATGCGATAAAGTGACAGAAGCGTTAGCTCAAATTCGTGATGAACGAATTGTTTTATATATCACAGGTAATAATGATGTTCAGGCGGTTGCTGAATCGATGGCAGTCGACTTAGCAGATTATATGTTGCCGAGTGTTATTGTGTCTCTGGCGGCGTTTCCATTAACGGCGAACGGGAAGATAGATCGCCAATCTTTACCTGAGCCAACCACACAAAGAGCGTCGAAAACACCTGCAAGTACAGATATTGAGTTAGATATAGCGGGGCTTTGGAAGAATTTATTATCACTAGAGCAAGTCTATTTAGAAGACCACTTTTTTGATTTAGGTGGGCACTCTTTGTTAGCAACCCAAGTAATTTCCTATGTTAGGAAAGTGTACCAGATTGAGTTGCCAGTCAGGCTGATTTTTGATCAGCCAACGTTGCAAACATTCTGTCAAGCTATTGCCACATTAAAAGGTGAATCAAGCTCGGCAAGTGGTCTTGTGAATATTCAGCAGAGAGAGCCTGGCAGTAGTGTGCCGCTGTCTTTTTCTCAAGAAAGGCTTTGGTTTTTACAAAAATTAGAGCCAGATAGTACGGCGTACCATATTCCTGTTGCTGTGACGTTAAAAGGCGAGCTAGATATTGCAGCGTTACAAGCAGCACTCAGTTCTGTTGTGAGTCGTCATGAAATATTACGGTCAATCGTGAATGATCAGTCGGAAGATCCGGAGTGGATTTTATTGGGCGATTTGGAGCTGACGGTTGAAACGTTTGATATTTCTGATGCTTCAGAAGCAGAGCAATCACGCCTGTTAGCCAATTATTTATCTGAATTACAAGGTCAGCCCTTCAATTTCTTGAGAGGGCCGTTATTTCAATGCAGTTTAATAAAGTGCCATGATGCTAAGCATATTTTATATTTGAATATGCACCATATTATTTCCGATGGCTGGTCAATGGGGACCTTGTTTAAAGAGCTTTCCGCCTTTTATAAGAGTTATACACAGCATCAACCTGTATCGATAGACTCAATGCCCATACAGTATGGTGATTATGCTGTTTGGCAGCGATTGCTAGAGGGCGATGATGAGTTTCAACAGCATTATGATTACTGGTTGAAGTATTTGGCTGACCCTGTGGTGCTGTCTCTTCCATTTGATCATGAACCTGAACCTGGTGTTGAGCGTCGTGGTGATTTGTACCACTTTACATTGCCTGATGAATTGGTGGTCGAGCTTGAGAAAATGGCAAAAGCTCGAGGCGTGACGCTCTATATGATCTTGATGAGTGGTTATTGTTTGTTGATGCACAGGTACTCATCTCAGCATGACGTCTGTGTAGGGACACCTGTTGCAGGCAGGCAGTGGCATGAAGTTCAGCCATTAATAGGGTTTTTTGTGAACACGGTTGTTATTCGATCTAATGTTGCCGCTGAGCTGAGCTTTGATCAATATTTGATGGCTTTTAAACATGACTTGTTGAATGCCTTTACTCATCAAGTGATCCCATTTGAGCAAATTGTTGACGCGCTAAATATTGTGCGAAACACAATGCAACCACCTATTTTTCAAACGCTGTTTACCTTTCAAAATCAGTCCGATATTGATTTTTCTGATGGTTTTTCAAACCTTGATGTTGAATCGTATGCATTGGCGCATAATACCGCTAAATATGATGTCAGTATTACCTTAGAGAAGGTAGATTCAGGCATTGCTGGGGCGTTGGAGTTTGATGTCACTCGGTTTTCTTCGACCAGTATTTCTGCTATGGCTGAGCATTATATCCAGTTATTAACTTTGGCTGTTGAGTCGCCTGGGGTCTTAGTTGAAAAGCTAACATTGCTCTCTGTTGATGCGTGTCAGGCTTCTATTGAGCAGCAAAAAGCGTTAGCAATAAAACTGTCACAAAGTGGTGACCTAAACACGCCTGTGGCGCTCGTGCCACCAAGGGATTACTGGGAAACGGCTTTATTTGAAATATGGCAAACACTGCTACCTACGCAAGAATTTGGTGTATTAGATGACTTTTTTGCGCTCGGAGGGCACTCACTGCTTGCAATAAAGTTGATCACGAAAATTGATCAGCAGATGGGCTTGTCGATTGCTTTAAAAGATATATTTGCCCACACTAGCATTGAAAAGATTGCCCGGTTATTACAGCAAATAAAGCCTAATGAACAACAAATCGTAGCCATTGACCGAGCCAATACCATACCGCTGACTTTCGCTCAAGAGCGGTTATGGTTGTTGTACCAATTACAACCTGAAAGTCCAGCTTATAACATCCCGTCAGCCATCCAGCTAAAGGGCCCATTGAATCGTGTTGCACTGCAAGCTGCGCTGAATGATATGTTGGCTCGTCATGAAATATTACGCGCTAAAATTGTCTCGGGAGTGGGTTCGGCTGCCATAGAAATCATGCCAAAATCCTCTTTGGGCATCAATTGGGTGTCGATAGAGTCACCTGCTGAAGATTCGGGTAGTGATGTGGATGCCTTGATCTCTGAGTTCTCTCTGACCCCGTTCAATCTAGAGTATGATGATCTTGTTAGGGTCATGTGTGTGGCTTTGTCAGAAGAGTTGCACATCCTTTGTGTGAATATTCATCACATTATTTTTGATGGTTGGTCGAATAGCATCTTTAATGAAGAGTTAATGGTGCTGTATCAAAGCCATGATTCAGGTAAAGGTACACTGCTACAACCGGTACATACTCAGTATGCAGACTTTGCACATTGGCAAAGAGGGTACTTACAAGGTGACGTTTTAGAAGAGCAACTCGCTTATTGGGTCTCCCAGCTTAAGGGCATTCCTGCGGTGCTTTCATTACCAACAGATCGGCCAAGACCTGCTGTGCAAACAACCAATGGCCGAACGTTATCCTTTACCATTGATGGTGAAGTGACGAATGCGGCTAAAAAATACGCATCAGACAATCAATCAACGTTGTTTATGCTGTTATTAGGGACATATCAGTTATTGCTGTCTCGGTATAGTGGACAGGACGATATTGTCGTCGGCTCGCCAATTGCGGGTAGGGAATCTGCACAAACAGAACGCATGCTTGGATATTTTGTCAATGCCTTGGTCTTTCGGGGTCAGTTAAGCGGTAACTTGACCGGTCAGCAATTGCTACAGCAAACCAGAGAAGCGGTGGTGGGTGGTTTTGCACATCAATATTTGCCATTTGAAGCATTAGTGGATGCGGTGCAGCCTGAGAGAAATTTAAGTTACCCACCGATCGCGCAAGTTGGTTTTGCATTACAGAACATGCCATCGACCAATATGACATTAGAGGCGTTATCGGTTGATTCTTATGAAATAACAACCGATACGGCTAAATACGATTTGATTTTAATGTTGCATGACTCTCCTCATGGCGACAATTTAGTCGGAAATATTGAATACAATACCGATTTGTTTGACCAATCCACTATCGAGCAATTTTCACGGCACTTTGAATATTTACTCGGGCAAATGGTGTCATTGCCGGATCAAGCGTTGTCGAGTTATGCTTTATTTCCTGACCACCAAATGTACCTTGCGCTGTCACTCAATCCTGAGGACTACGAGTATATTGTCCCGTTAACGTCGACTCAGCGTGATTTGTATATGCATAGCCATGTGCATGCTGATACGTTGGATAATAGTCTCGGCTGTAGTTTTGAGATGCGAACGGATATTGACCCTGATCAATGGGCGCAAGCATTGCAAGTTGTGACCAATGTGCACTCAGTACTGCGGACTGATGTTGTCCCTGCGGATAAGCCGTATTTAGATATGGCCTATCTAGCGGTCGCAAAAACCAAAAAAGTGGCTTTAGATTATCGTGATCTATCCGCTATGAAACTGAGTCATTCAGAATTTTTAAACTACATCAATGCTGAAGTTTACCGGTCGTTTAATGTGTCTAAAGATGCATTGATTTGTCATTATTTGTTTAAGTTGGCAGATGAGCATTATGTGAGTTTATTGGCAGGCCATCATTTATCAATTGATGGTGCTGGTGGCACGTTGCACATGCAGCAAGTCTGTCAGGTGTACCAGGCACAGTCTTCTGGTGAAACATGGCAGCCTGAGTTTGTCGATTTTACGGATTATGTTCATGACCAAGCCGCTGTATTTGATCTTGCAGATGATTTATTACATTGGCAATCCAAACTTAAAGATGTTCAGCCTCTTGATTTTCCGAAGCCGGACGTCACAAAGGTGGAGCAGTTGTGTGACAGTGTGTCGATTGGTAGCGCATTGTGGAAGCAATTCAGATCTGCATGCCGGCGCCATAAGTCAACACCTTCATTGGTTTTGAAATCACTTTACGGGTTGCTTTTACAGCAATATTGTCGCCCTACCAATGATTTTGTTGTCTATGAAATTATCTCTGGTCGTAAAAAACAGCATAACAGGGCGATAGGCTGTTATTATCAGCAAGTCCCAGTGCTGTTTCAACAAGCATTAATGCAACCATCTAATGTACTGAGTGAGTATTTAAACCACATTAAGCAAGCCCAAAAACAGTTGGGTTCTGCACAAAATATCTCTGTGTTGCAGCAGCAAAAATTGATTCAACATGGGCGAATTGGTTTTCTTTATAATTACTATGACTTTCACCATATCATTGATTTTATGGGGCAAAAGCAGCGTTTGCAGCATTACCCACCAAGAGTACCTGTTGGCCAAGTTCAGCTCATTGCAAAGCAAATGAGTGATGATCTCTTGCTTGAATGCCATTATCACACACAAGATTTTAATAGCTTTGCCGCAATGAGACGCTTGAAGTCGGTGATTGAACAGTTTGTTGAGGGCGTTGATACGATTGCTGATTTATCGTGGGTAACTGGGGAAGAAAATGCCCAGTTGGACCGCTGGAATAATACGTCAGCCATTCATGAGCCAAATTACAGCAATATCATCGATGCAATACAGTTACAAATGCAAAACAACCCTGACGCTTTAGCCGTTCAGCAAGGTGAACAGTGCTTTACATATCGAGATATTGAACAGCAGTCATTGTCTTTGGCAACGAGATTGCAACGCTTAGGCATCACATCTAACCAAGCGGTTGCAATCTGTACCAGCCGAGGTGCTGATTTTATCGTGGCCTTATTGGCAACGCTAAAAGCCGGTGGTTATTACGTGCCATTAGACCCCACTTACCCGAACGCTCGGTTGCAATACATCGTTGAGGATTGCCAAGCTCAAGTATTGCTGTCTCAGTCACGCCTGAATGTGTTACCTGATTATTCAGGTATTAGAGTGGACCTTGATAAGCCGGTTAAAGTTGATGTTGCCACCTTTTCTACCGTTGCAACCACGTCAAACGCATTGGCCTATATGATTTATACCTCAGGCTCAACAGGTCAACCAAAAGGGGTTGGGGTGAAGCATTCTGGTATTGCCAATTTATTACATTGGTACACCAAAACACTCTCAATTGACGAGGCGGATGGCGCCATTATCATTAGTGCGCTTGGTTTTGATTTAACCCAGAAGAACCTTTTTGCATTGCTCTGGCAAGGCGGGCGTTTGATTTTTCCTCAGTTTGACCATTACGATGTGGATGATATTGCGAATACCATGAGTAAATATCGTCCAACGCTATTGAACTGTGCGCCAAGTGCATTTTATCCATTATGTGAATTGCCATCACAATATGGCGCGTTGTCATCACTTAAATCGATTTGTTTGGGTGGTGAGCCGATAGAGCGATCGAAAATTAAGGATTATTGCACTCAGTCATCTGTCACCGTTTTTAATAGTTATGGGCCAACAGAATGTACTGATATCGCTGCTTTTTATGAGCTTAAGTCAAAAGACTTGAAGGGTGGGCACAGCATTCCTATCGGTCGGCCAAACGACAATGTGTCCCTGCTCGTGCTCAATAGTCAGTTACAGTCGGTGCCGATTGGAATTACAGGTGAGCTTTATATTTCAGGAGCAGGGGTGAGCTTAGGCTACATTAATGATGCTGAAAAAACCCAGAAAGTATTCATAAAGAACCCTACTACCGGGCAGGAAATGTACCAAACAGGGGATTTGGTGTATTACCGAGCCGATGGTCAATTGGTTTTTGTGGGTCGAGTTGATAGTCAGGTTAAATTGCGTGGGCTTAGAATTGAAATTGGCGAAATTGAGTTTGCTATCAGAGGGTATGATGCAAAACTACACCCCTTTGTGATGGTTGTTGATGATGTTTTAGTGGCCTATTTAGTGGGGAGCTTTGATCAAGCGTTGTTGAGTGAGTCTATTGCCACCTTCCTACCCGATTATATGGTGCCAACACGGTTTGTCTCATTACAAGAATTCCCGCTGACGCCTAATGGCAAAATTGATAAAAAAGCATTGCCTACCCCTGATTTACAACAGTTAAGCTATGTCGCACCTAGCTCAACTTTAGAAAAGCAGCTGTGTCAGTATTGGTCTGAATTGTTGGCCATTAGTAAAGTGGGCGTTGAAGATAATTTCTTTGCACTCGGTGGGCACTCCTTGTCTGCCACACAGTTAATATCTTGGATACGAAAGCAATATGCTGTAGAGCTACCACTGGCGGATATTTTTCAGCAACCGACAGTGAAAAGGTTGGCGGAAAATATTGTGCAACTTGAAGCAGGCCAAACGAATGATATTCAAGTTAGAGATGAATCAATGTCTGCTAGGGCGCCATTATCGTTTGCCCAAGAACGGATGTGGTTTATACAAAATCTCATTCCGGAGTCAACGCAATATAATATTGCCTCGGCAGTCACCATAAAAGGTGGGCTGAATGTTACTGCAATACAAATCGCTATTACAACGATTAGTCAGCGCCATGAAGTGCTGCGAACACGTTTCCCTGATGAGCAAGGCATTGCCGTTCAAGTGATTGACCCAGAGGCTCGCGTGACTGTTGAGCAGTTTGATATTGGCTGTTATGACATAGAGCGCCAATCTGATGAAGTGAGGCTCCGAATACAACAAGATCAAAATACCGTCTTTAATTTAGCTGAAGGCCCACTGTTTAAATGTACTGTATTACAGTTGACCGACAATCATCATGTATTGATGTTAACCATCCATCATATTATTGCTGATGGTTGGTCCAGCCAGGTCATGCTAAAAGAATTGATGGCTGTGTACCTTGCAGAGCAAGAATCTCGTGCCGTACGGTTACCTCACTTGTCTGTTCAATATGCGGACTATGCCATTTGGCAGCGGGATTATGAGCAATCTGAAAAATATGGGGCAGATTTAGGTTATTGGCAATCGCAGCTTCAAGGTGTCGACCCCTTGGTATTACCTGTGGATTACACCAGGCCTTCAGTTCAAACATTTGCCGGTGCACATCTGCAATTTTCAATACCAGCACTAACCATGCAAGGTCTCAAGCGCTTGGCTAATGACTCAGGTGCAACTGAGTTTATGGTATTGATGACGGTCTATCATGTCTTGTTGAGTCGGTTAAGTGGGCAGCAGGATTTTGCGGTAGGGGTGCCTACTGCCGGTCGTTCTCAAGCAGAGATAGAGCCTTTAATTGGCGCGTTTATCAATAGTTTGGCGATACGAAATGCACTGCTGCCTGAAATGCCTTTTTCTTCAGCGTTAGAACAAGTGAAGAAAACTGTTTTATCGGCTTTCTTGCATGACAAAATTTCCTTTGAAAAAATAGTCGAGGCGGTATCGGAAGGGCGAGATTTAACGCATGCGCCAATTTACCAAACCTTTTTTACCTTACAGAATTTGGCCAATGATTCATTGGTCATTGAAGGGTTAGAAATTGAGCCTTTTGAAATGGTATCAACAACTGCGAAATTTGACCTGTCATTGGTGACTTGGTTTGCAGATGATGGCTGTTTAGAGTGTGTTTTTGAATATAATACAGATTTATTCAGTGCGGATTCGATTGCTCGATTTGGTCAATATTTTAAACATATCCTTGAGCAAGTCGTGGTTGATGAGTCGCTTGAAATCGGTCGTCTGACGTTGCTCTCTGAATCGGATCGTACAACCATTCTGCATGATTGGAATCAGGCTCATAGTCATTCATCTAGTAATCAAAATGATTCCATCGTCTCTCGTTTCCAGCAGAGTGCTCAACAATTTCCAGAACGAATTGCGCTCCAGCAACAACAACGTAGCATGAATTATCAGCAAGTGGATGTGATGTCTAATCAATTGGCATATTACCTTATAGAGCAGGGTATTGGTGTCGAGTCGATTGTTGGGGTATATATTCATCGCTCAATGATGATGCTTGTTTGTCAGTTAGCCATTATGAAATCTGGGGCTGCTTACTTGCCGATTGATCCTGCCTACCCAGAGGATCGCGTCAACTACATGTTGAATGATTCCGGCGCTCAATTCGTGTTTACAGAAACGGCGCTCACAATGCAAGATGTTGAAGGGGTGGTGCGTTTTGATGTGGATAATGATTTAACCGTTATTGAGCCATTTTCACAGGAAGCGCTTTGTGTTGCGACAAGCCTAAATGACTTGGCATATGTTATTTATACCTCAGGTTCTACAGGCAAGCCTAAAGGTGTACAGATTGAGCAGCGATCCTTAAGCCATTTTCTGGCTTGGGCTATACGTGAGTTTGCCATTACAGAGGCGGATAAAGTCAGTCAAGTTGCAGGGGTTGCTTTTGATGCTGCAATCATTGATAGCTGGCCATTTTTAGCGCAAGGTGCTTGTGTCTGCTTGGTGAATGATATCGACCGAATGGATCCTGAGCGAATGCAACAGTGGTTACTTGAGCATGGCGTTACCGTCTCATTTTTACCCACCTCACTCACTGAAAGAGTGTTGGACTTAGACTGGCCTGCACAAACAAAATTACGCTATGTCTTGACGGGTGGAGACCTCTTGCACCGTTACCCGAAAGAGGGGCTTCCGTTTGCACTGTATAACCTTTATGGGCCTACTGAGGTCACCATTTTAGTGACTGCAGGTGAGGTGCCCTGTCGCACTGAGAATAGATTGCCCTCTATTGGTAAGCCAATAGATAATGCTGAAATCTATATTCTTGATTCGAATATGCAGCCGCAACCAATGGGGGTTGCTGGGGATTTATATCTCACTGGTGCCGGCTTGTTTAGAGGGTATATTAACCAGCCAGAATTAACTCAAGCGGTTTTGATTGATAACCCCATTGCAGGGTCTCAATATGACAAATTATACAAAACAGGTGATTTAGCCCGTTTCCGTGGTGATGGTCAGGTCGAATTTATGGGGCGCTCTGATCAGCAAGTCAAACTACGGGGTTATCGTATTGAGCTAGGTGAAATTGAGGCTGTATTAGCAGAATATGAAGCCATTTCTGAGTCTGTTGTATTGGTTCACCAGGATGAACATGGCATTGATCGACTGGTCGCGTATGTTACTTGGGTCAGTGGTTCTGTTGGTGTAGCGGATGAGATTAAGGCGCATTGTCAGCAAGTGTTGCCTGACTATATGGTGCCTCAGGTAATTCAGCAGATTGATTTAGTGCCTTTGACAGCCAATGGCAAAGTAGACCGAAAAGCACTGCCAGACCCACAGGTTAGTTCATGGGATACAATGCAATTTGTACCACCAGAATCCTCTGATGAAATACTCTTAGCCGATTGTTGGCGGGAAGTTTTAAAAGTGGACAAAATCAGTATATATGATGATTTTTTTGCGATTGGTGGGCACTCGCTTCTTGCCGCGCAGCTGGCCGCAAGAATTAGAGAGAGCTTTGAAATAGAGTTTCCATTGCAGAAAGTATTTGAATTTTCGACCTTGGAAAATATGGCGAGATGTTTGGCCGAGCTTCGTATGAATGAAAGCTCAGTAGTGCTACCTGCCGTTGAAGTTGCACCTTCTAGAGAAAACCTGCCGCTTACTTTTGCTCAAGAGCGGTTATGGTTCTTAGAGAAGTTTAGCCCTGGGTTGGTTGCATACCATATTCCTGGGTTCTTTAGATTGAAGGGCAGTATTGATCTTGATGCCATTAATCGTGCTTATAATGCGTTGTTATTAAGGCATGAATCACTGAGAACGGTTTTTTCAACGGTAGATGAAAAGGCGGTGCAGTCTATCATGCCACCAGAACCGGTGAGTATAGAGGTTGTTGATTTATCTGCCTATTTAGGTGAAGTATTAGTCGCCAAAACAGAGCAGACTGCATTTGATGAAGTCTCCATTCCATTTGATTTAGAGCTTGGTTTGCCTGTGAGGTTAAAGCTGATCAAGCAATCTCCAGACCATTATGTGCTGGTTTTGACGCTGCATCATATCATTTCTGACGGCTGGTCCATGGGCGTGTTCTTATCTGAATTCGCGCATTTCTATCGCGCTTTTAGTCAGGATACCCCGCCGACATTGCCTGTCTTGGATATTCAATATCCTGACTATGCATACTGGCAGAGACGTTGGTTAAGTGGGGATGTCCTGCAAGCGCAAATGGATTTCTGGCATGATCAGCTGCAAGGGATAGAGGCATTAGAATTACCGCTAGACCGCAGTCGGCCAGCAGTACAAACCTATCAAGGTGCACTGCATCACTTTGAGTGGGAGCATGAATTAGTTGAGCGCCTCCATAGTTTATCGAAAGAGCAGGGCGTCACCTTATTTATGGTGTTAATTTCAGCCTATAGCGTGTTGTTACAGCGCTATTCAGGTCAGGATGATTTTTGTATTGGGACGCCAGTCGCCGGTCGTACGCACAAATCTTTTGAGCATCTGATTGGCTATTTTGTGAATACCTTGCCGATTAGAGCGAACTTAACGGATGATCCTTCGTTTGTTGAGGTTATTCAGGCATTGAAAAAAACAACCTTAGATGCCTTTAGTCATCAGGTTGTGCCATTAGAGCGCATCGTTGAGCAGCTTAAACTGCCTAGAGATACGAGTCGTACACCGCTATTCCAAACGTTATTTACGTTACAGAATCTACCACTAACTGAAGAGACGATTGAGTTGCCTGAGTTAGTGATCGAGCCGGTTTCGGTTGAGGCTGCGGTAGCCAAATTTGAACTCAGCCTGACCATGACTGAAGTTGATGGTCGACTAAAAGGTATCGTGGAATTTAACACAGACTTATTTGACGCTGAGACGATTGAGCAAATGATGGATAATTTCCAGTTATTGCTCAGTGCTACGTTAGACAACCCGAGTGCTCAAGTGAAATCTGTGGCATTGGTTGATGCTGCTGCTGTTTCAAGGTTATGCCAATTTGGCCAAGGTCCTGTCATTGATCGCAGTAGTGATGGCACATTATTGTCCTGTTTTACTGAGTATGCACAAAGCCACGACAATGAAGTTGTTGTTCAGTGTGGTGAGCGGCAATGGACTTATGCACAGCTCGATGCAAGAGCTGAGCATATTGCATCAATACTAGAAGAAGAGGTGATAGCAGGTAGCATGGTCGCATTGTGCATGCCAAGGCAAAGTGACCTTGTGGCCTCAATGCTAACAGTGATCAAACTGGGTTGTGCCTATGTACCGATTGACCCATCGTACCCTGCAGATAGAATCACTTATATGTTGCAAGACAGTGAGGTGAATCTTGTTATATCGACGAGCGATGTATCACTCCCAGAGCGTGTTAGCTGCAATACGCTGCTGGTTGACAGCTTAGTCTTTAATACTCGGAAGCGACTTAAAAAAACACGCAAAGTGACGGCTGCTGATCCTGCTTATATGATCTATACCTCCGGCTCGACAGGTTTACCTAAAGGGGTTGTGGTGCCTCATGGGGCGGTTATGAACCACATGCTGTGGATGCAAAACCGGTTTGAATTTAGTGGCTCGGATACTCTATTGCAAAAAACACCGTATAGTTTTGATGCTTCAATTTGGGAGTTTTGGGCACCCTTACTTTCTGGTATTAAAATGGTGCTGGCTAAACCTGAGGGTCATAAAGACACTGACTATATGATTGGGGAAATAAAGCGGCATAATGTGAGTGTTTTGCAAGTTGTGCCTTCTTTGTTAAAAATGCTGTTACTGTCGCCAGAGATAGTGGATTGTACCTCGTTACGGCTGATCTTCTGTGGTGGTGAAGCACTAACGCAAGATGTGGTGAAGGATGTTGCCATTCTGTTACCAGAAGCTCGGGTTGTGAATTTATATGGGCCAACAGAAGCGAGTATCGACTCAACGTTTTATATTGCCAGTGATGAGCATGAAGATGTTGGCGTGCCAATTGGTGTTCCAATCGATAATGCTGCAGTGTATGTATTAGATGAAGGCTTGAACTTTGTCCCTGAAGGCGTCTCGGGTGAGCTACATATTGCTGGTTCAGGTCTTGCGTTAGGGTATTTCAAACGTGAGACGTTGACTAATGAGCGTTTCATTGTTGCTGATATACAAGGTATACCAACCCGTTTATATAAAACGGGGGATCTGGTGCGCTGGTCGAAAGAGGGTATATTGCATTATATTGGGCGTGCTGATAACCAAGTGAAGCTAAGAGGTTATCGAATAGAGCTTGGAGAAGTGGAGGCAAAAATACAAGCTTTGCCCGAAGTACAAGATGTGGTCGCAATGGCGTCTAAACAGCGATTGGTTGCCTATGTGGTATGTAGCGGTGAGTTTGATGAGCAAGCAATGAAGCGGGCTTTGCGAGGAGAGTTACCTGATTTTATGGTGCCAACCGTTTGGATGCATCAGCAGGCGTTACCGCTAAGCCCTAGTGGGAAAGTAGATCGTCACCGCTTGCCTGAACCTGTGGTAGTGAGTGACATTCCTTATGTCGCACCTGAAACGCCTACTGAGATACTGCTGGCAGTGATGTGGGCGGAGCTACTCAGCGTAGAGCAGGTAGGGATACATGATGTGTTCTTTGATTTAGGTGGCCATTCCTTACTGGCCACTCAATTAGCGGCAAAAATCATGGCAGAGTGTGATGTTGAGCTACCCTTAAGGCAGATCTTTGAAACCCCAACCATTGCGGATTTGGCGAAAGCCATTGATGCCATAGAACCACAGCAATTAACGGTGATTGGAAAAGTCGCTCGTGAGTCTGTGGTATTTGAAGATGAAGATTCAGCGGACCTAGGTGAAGATGATATTGATTTACAGTTGGCGGAATTAGACGGTATGAGTGACGAAGAAATGGATGCGATGCTTAATAACCTAATGGATGACGATGATGATGAATAAAATATTAATTGGTTTTTGCTTGTGTCTATATAGTGTTGTTGGTTTTTCTGCCGAAGAAAAAATGTACGTCGCCGTCGTTGATTTTGAAGTCAGTGGCGGGGTTGCACTAGAGGGTAAGGGGCTTGCACAAACCTTTATTCACCCTTTAAGCTCGACGCAGCAGTTTAAGCTGATGGAGCGCATATTAATTCGTAAAGTGTTGGATGAGCAGGTGCTCTCTAGCTCTGAGCATGTGAGCGATAAGGCCCGCGCTAATAAGGTGGGAGATCTGTATGGTGTTCAGGCCATTGTGACGGGGACGGTGGTTAAGTTTGGCAATATGGTGACCGTGACCGCTCAATTGTTAGATGCAACAACGGGTGAAATACTAAAAAGTGGTCAAATTGTATCGCCAGAGGCTGAGCTGGGTTTGTTGCCTAGTGTTGGTTTGCCTGATCTGGCAAGGCAGTTGGCAGGCGCACCTGAGGCAGCGCCTATAGTGGCAGGTGCTGTCTCTTTGCCATTGAATGTGACGGTTGTGCCTGCGAGTGCTCAAATTAAAGTGCTTAATATTGCCCCTAAATATCAGCCAGGTATGTTGTTGACACCTGGACGGTATCATATAGAAGTATCTGCGCCTGGTTATCAGATGAAGCAGAACTGGGTTGCATTAACTGCTGCAAGTACGACGTTCGATTTTCAGTTGGTCGCAAACACAAGCGAAACTGCTGAGACTGATGATGTTGCTGCCGATGATATAGCTGATGATAATGCGGTTATTGTACCGTCAATAGGTGCAGGGGAAAAAGAGTTTGAAAAAGCACTGACATTTTTTCAGCGTAAGCGTTTAGATAAAGCGGCGTATTGGTTGGTGCAGTCTGCTAGATTAGGCAACCCTAAAGCGATACGTAAAATAGCGCAGTTAAAAAAGAAATCACGATACCGGTACTTATTAAAGCGACATGAGAGAGCCTCTCGGTAAGTGCCCTGTGTTGTTGTTGTTGTTGTTGTTGGGTATTTATTCTCGGTGTGGTTATCAATCAGTATGTACGGCTGTGCTTAATTTTAAATGTTGCTAAGCTTAGTACGTGTTTCATAGCGTCAAAAAAACATCACTGTTTTCCTCTGTGTCTCAGTTATTCCTTTAATTTTTTAAAATATCCTCTCTAATCAATTAGTTCTGTTGATATATTGGTCTTAAATCAATGTTGGCCTAATTTCTGCATGCATCTGTGTGTAGGACAAAACAATGACATTTCGCAAGTCACTCAATGCACCGTCTGGTTAGGCAGCAGCAAGTGAGGCGGGGTGGCAAAGCGGCAAAGATGCATGGATATGGATTGCCGGTAGGCAAACAAGTGCCGGTTGAACAGGATGTTCGAATTAACGTAATGATTAATGAGGACTGAGCAGTGTCAGACGATTCAAGCAATAATGATAATAAGTTACCTGAAGAGCGTCGAATTCTCGTCATAGTGCCAAGTAGTGAGTTTGATCGCTCAACGGTGCATATGATTAGTGAGTCTTGCCGAGCAATGGCTCAGATAGGTTATAAACTGACAGTGCTTGAACCCGTTGCAAAAAATGCAGTCGCTCACCAAGGTGACGTCGATATTACCCGAGTAGATGGCTACGAGAGGCGCCGAGTCTTTGGTTGGCCTAAGCAGGAAAATGGCCGAGAGCCATTAGACAATGACAGGGCGAGTAAAATGTTGCTGGCCCAGTTACAAGAAATTAAACCCGATTTAGTGGATGTTCAGCACTGTGGTTCTTTTGGTGCCGGTATATTAAAGGTAGCCAGTGAAGCTGGGTATACGGTTAAATTATCACTTCACGATTATTGGATGTTTGAAAACAGTGAGTTTTCTGAGCCTTCAGCAGCAGGGGAAATAGGTTCGGTACGGTTATCAGAAACTGTTGGCCTTATCAATCAGTATGTGGATCGTGTTGTCGTTGTTAGTCGGGCGCTAAAGAAAACAGCATTAGATGCGGGTGTTAAACGTGAAAAAATATCACTAACACAGGCTTCAATCAGTCAGGTAGATCGATTATTTCAGAGTACACAAAAAATAAAGCGACCAATTGATCCATGCGTATTTCGCTTTAGTTATGTTGGTGATGTTAATAAGCAGTCTGGTTTGGCTGAATTAATGTCTGCTATTGTGGATGTTAAAGAGCAGTCAGAGGTACAGGCTGTTATTAATGTATACGGTGAGACAATTGATGATGCATATATGCAGTCGCTTAACTCGGATGAAGGTTATTGTGGTGCGGTGAAAGTCAATTTCGCAACACAAAAAATACAACTTGAAGATGTTTTCTTAAACACCGATATGTTGCTCATTTCAGATTGTGTTGATACCGGGTTTAGTTATTTGATTGAGAAGGCATTTGCATCTCAAGTGCCTGTGCTAGCCAATCGAATTGGTAGCGTGACAGAGCAAATTATTGATGAAGTGAATGGTCGGATTTTTGATTTAAATGATACCAATTCCGTTGTCTCTATTTTTGATGACATTATGCAAAATCGAGAGTCTGTATACGATTTCCAGTGTAATATTCGTTTCCCTCGGTTTTGGCGTGACTGGGTAAATGCAGAATATCAGCGATATACCTCATTGCTCAATGATGATTTTAATATTAATTTAGTCGCTCAGGTTCTTGATTGTACTGAGGGGCAGATTGCCGCAATAGAAAGTAATAATCGTTTATATCAAGAGTGGGTTGATAATCACTCTATGCGTGAGGCAGATGGTCAATTTATGGCTGAGCGAATGGGGCATAAGTGGACTGCTTTTCCTGTCTTTAGTTTGGTTATTCCTGTCCGAGCATCGGATCAAGTCGCGCTTTCTCAAACATTGGCGTCATTAGAGAGTCAGCTTTATCAAAATTGGGCGGTCACCATTGTATCGACTGAGCCTGCGCCAGGTGAAATTTTTAATCAGAGCGAAGTGTTACGTTGGTTTCAAGTGCCTAGTGATTCAGAAATCATGCCTGAAATTAATGCTTATGTGAAACAATCGCAGTGGGACTGGACGTTGTTAGTTCAGCCGGGTACCGAATTTGACCCAACGTGTTTGTTTAGTTTTGCAGATTATATCAATGTTCACCCAGAATGGTCTCTGATCTATACCGATGATGACGAGATTGGTGCTGCTGGAGAGTACTGTAACCCCAAATTTAAAACAGATATTAACTTAGATTACATAAGATCATATAACTATATTGGCGATCTTGTTGCCATTAGAACCTATGTATTGCAATCACTAGATGGATACATTCTGTCTGAAGGTGTTGAGGTACATGATTTGGTCTTAAAAGTGATTGATACTTGCACAGAAAATATGGTCGGCCATATTGCAAAAATCTTGATGCATGAACCATTAAGAGAAGCGCCAAGAGTCAAACAGTCGCTATTAGATGACAGGACAAAATCGGTCATTGAAGGGCACCTTGAAAGACAAAATATTCGTGCTGAAGTATCTGATGGCTATTTAATTGGAACACATCGAGTTAATTATCAGCACTCAGAACAACCGCTTGTTTCTATTGTGATACCAAATAAAGATATGATGAAATACTTCAGGCCTTGTATTGAAAGTATTTTTGAAAAAACCATCTATCAAAATTTTGAAATATTGGTGGTTGATAACCAAAGTATCGCTGATGAAACCTTTGCTTATTATGACGAAATTCAAGCAACTTACCCTGGTAAAATACGCTTACTAAGTTATGCACAGCCATTCAATTTTTCAGCGATGAATAATATGGCAGTAGCGGAAGCGGCTGGCGAGTATATTGTTTGTTTAAATAATGATATTCAAATTATTCAGGGATCGTGGTTGGAACGATTACTTTCACATGCACAACGTCCTGAAGTGGGTATTGTTGGTGCAAGATTATTAACATCAGATAAACGAATTCAACATGCGGGTGTTATTTTAGGGCTTGATGGCATTGCAGGTCATGCATTTTCTGGTCAGTCGATCGAAGACGAAGGGTATATGAAACGTGCTCAAGTCGATATGAATTATTCGGCTGTCACTGCAGCTTGTTTGATGGTCAAAAAATCAATTTATGATGAAGTTGGCGGGTATGATGAAGTTAACTTTACGGTTCAATATAACGATGTTGATTTTAATCTAAAGGTGAGAGAAAAAGGCTATAAAATTGTTTATACACCTTATGCAACAGCCATTCATTACGGCTCAGTTTCACAGATCACTTACAATGAACATAAAAAAGTTGCGCGGGATACACAAGAAAAACGCGTAATGTTAGAAAAATGGCTCCCAGAGTTAATTTCTGACCCAGCTTACAATGTAAACTTGAGTTTAAGTGATACACGATGCATTTTTGAGCCAGAATTTGAGGTGAGTTGGGATACTAATTTTACCGATACTCATAAGGTGATCGGCTTCCCTACAAATACGGGCGCAATTACTGAGCATAGAATGAAGGCACCGTTTAGAAATCTAAATGATGTGGCAAAAATTGATTATGCTTATATGCCGACATTTGACATGAAGCCTGAGTTTCGTTTGCCAACATTAACAGAGTTTGAACGTTGGAAACCGGATAGCATTTTATTGCCAACGACAGTGACAAATCAACATTTAGAGTTTATCAAGCATATCGATCAATATAGCAGTGTCTTTAAAGTTTTCGATTTAGAAGATTTAAAGACAGTTGTTCCTGATAAAAACTCGAGGAAATCAATACTCTTTCCTAATATGGAGCGTCGTCTTCGAGATGCTTTATCCTATTGTGATCGCTTAATTGTAACAACTGAACCCATTAAACAGGCACATCAAGATTTAATTGATGATATTCAAATTGTGCCTATCTATTTGGAAAAATCTCGTTGGGGTAATGTTGTTTCATTACGAAAGCAAGGATTAAAACCCCGCGTTGGTTGGGTTGGCGCGCCACAACACTTGGGTGATTTAGAGTTAATCTTTGATGTTGTTAAAGCAACTTATAAATCAGTCGATTGGGTTTTTATGGGGATGTGCCCAGAAGAATTAAAAGACTATGTTGCCGAAGCTCATGGTTATGTGATGTTTGAAGATTATTCAGAAAAAATGGCGAGTCTTGATTTAGATCTTGCCATTGCGCCACTTGAAATCCACCCCTTTAACGAAGCCAAAAGCCATCTACGATTATTAGAATATGGTGCAATGGGGTGGCCTGTCGTGTGTACAGATATTTATCCATATCAAAATGGTCCTGTTAAACGGGTGAAAAATACCAAAGAAGCATGGGTCGAAGCGATTATGGAGCGTGTGACTGATTTAGATTCAACCGCTAAAGAAGGCGATGAGTTGAAAAAATGGGTTCACGATAATTGGATGTTAGAAGATAACCTGGATGTGTGGATGAATGCACTGACCCCAGGTGATCAAGTAGAATCATTAAAACAGCTACATAAAAAGGCAATATGATTTATTTATGGGTTTTTTGTTGTTTGAATAATAAGAAGTAAAACCAAGAAAAAGAAGAATATATTGTTTTGAAAATTAAATTGAAAAAATTTACAAAAAAGGCTAAAGATTTAAAACATTGGGTCGATAACATTAGCAAGAGATCAGAAATATAACTGATCCTATAAAAAAGCTAAAAAATCAGGAGTGCATAACATGGCTTTAGTAGTCAATTCCAATATATTCTCGGCAAATGCTCAGAGAAACTTAACAAGATCATCAGGTGATCTTCAAACTTCTTTGCAGCGTTTGTCATCAGGTCTTCGGATCAATAGTGCGAAAGATGATGCAGCAGGTCAGTTTTCTGTTGAAACATTAACCGCAGATATTCGAGGTGTTAACCAAGCAATTAGAAATGCAGGTGATGGTATTTCTTTGGTGCAAACTGCAGAGGGTGCGTTAGGTCAAATAACCAATAACCTGCAGCGAGTTCGTGAGTTAGCAGTGCAATCAGCATCAGGTACGATTGAAGACAGAACAGGTCTTCAAGCTGAGGTTGATCAACTGACTCAAGAGGTTTCGCGAATTGTTGCTACCACCAATTTCAATGGTGTGAGTTTACTAAGTGCTGCAGGCGCTGGATCTGCTTTAACATTCCAGATTGGTCAGGATGGTAACACCAATAACCAAGTGACCGTTCAATTAACTGCAGGTACAGGATCCATTAGTAGTGTGGCAGGTGTGACTACTAACTTAACCGGTACCAATACTGTTGCGATCAGTACGGCAGCAGCAGCTTCTGCGGCATTAGCAGGTTTAGATACTGCCATCAATACGTTGTCACAAAAACGGGCTGTATTTGGTGCGGTTCAAAATAGATTTGAAGCAGTAATATCTAATCTATCAAACTTTAGTGAAAACTTAAGTGCTGCTAGAAGTCGTATCCAGGATGCCGATTTTGCAGCTGAAACTGCGAAGCTGACTAGAGCTCAAATTTTACAGCAAGCGGGTATTTCAATTCTCTCTCAAGCGAATCAGATACCAAACCAGGCGTTGTCATTGTTACAGTAAGAAATTTTGGCAAACGATCAGGTGCTTAGTTCGTAAGGTAAGAGGAATAAGGTCATGGCTTTAGTTGTTAACAGTAATATATTTTCTGCAAATGCACAGAGAAACTTATCCCGGTCGTCCGGTGACTTGCAAACATCATTGCAACGTTTGTCGTCTGGGTTAAGGATCAATAGTGCAAAAGATGATGCGGCAGGGCAATTCTCTGTTGAAACATTAACAGCAGATATACGAGGTGTTAACCAAGCAATTAGAAATGCAGGTGATGGTATTTCTTTGGCGCAAACTGCAGAGGGTGCGTTAGGTCAAATAACCAATAACTTACAAAGAGTTCGAGAATTAGCCGTTCAGTCAGCATCAGGTACGATTGAAGATAGAACAGGTCTTCAGGCTGAGGTCGATCAGCTAACTCAAGAAGTTTCGAGAATTGTTGCCACTACCAATTTTAATGGTGTCAGTTTACTCAGTGCTGCAGGCGCTGGATCTGCTTTAACATTCCAGATCGGTCAAGATGGTAATACCAATAATCAGGTAACAGTACAATTAACAGCCGGCACAGGTTCCATTAGTAGTGTTGCGGGTGTTACAACTAATTTGACAGGGACGAATACTGTTGCAATCAGTACAGCAGCAGCAGCATCAGCTGCATTAGTAGGGTTAGATACGGCTATTAATACATTGTCTCAAAAACGAGCTGTTTTTGGTGCAGTACAAAATAGATTTGAAGCTGTAATATCAAATTTATCTAATTTTAGTGAAAATTTAAGTGCGGCGAGAAGCCGAATACAAGATGCTGATTTTGCTTATGAAACGGCAAAACTTACGCGAGCACAAATTTTGCAGCAAGCTGGAATATCCATCCTGTCGCAAGCCAACCAGATTCCAAACCAAGCTTTATCACTCCTCCAGTAGTACTTTAAGTCATAGGAGTGGTTGATATGACTATCTCCTATGATCTTTTTTAAATCTCAGACAGCCTTTCTGGGTGCTTTTCTGTGTCTGCAATAAAATCATTGAAAATTCAAATAAATCTTTAAAAACAACAAATTAAATCAATTTTTAGCTCAAGAAAATCATCTCAGTGCCGATCATATAGGTGTAGGCAAAAACTTTAATCGTGAACGTATTTTTTAATCCAATGAAAGCGTCGGTACCCAATGAGGTAACATCGCTTAAGGAGTTTCAAAAATGGCTATCGTAATTAATAGCAATATATTCTCTCAGAATGCTCAAAGAAATTTAAACAGCACTCAGGGGGATTTATCAACATCCCTACAACGTTTGTCATCTGGTCTTCGTATTAACAGTGCGAAAGATGATGCAGCAGGGCAGTTTTCTGTTGAAACGCAAACGGCAGATATACGGGGTATCAACCAGGCGATCAGAAATGCCGGTGATGCTATTTCATTATCACAAACAGCGGAGGGCGCATTAGGTCAAATTGGTGGTAACTTACAGAGAATTCGTGAGCTAGCAGTTCAATCATCATCAGGTACCATTGAGGACAGAACAGGTCTTCAGGTTGAGGTGGATCAATTAACTCAAGAGATCTCTCGAATTGTTGCAACAACCAGCTTTAACGGTACTGACTTGTTAAGTGCTTCAGGTGCAACATCTGCATTGGTTTTCCAAGTTGGACAAGATGGTGTTGCTAATAATCAAGTGACCGTGCAATTAACTGCCGGGACTGGTGCAATTAGTGCCATTGCAGGTGTAACGACTAACTTGACAGGTACTAATACTGTCGCAATTAGTACTGCTGCAGCTGCAAGTGCCGCTTTGGTCACTTTGGATACTGCTATTAATGCAGTTTCACAAAAACGAGCAGTATTTGGTGCGGTACAAAACCGGTTTGAAGCGGTTATATCCAACCTTTCTGTCTCAAGTGAAAACTTAAGTGCAGCAAGAAGCCGTATTCAAGATGCTGATTTTGCTCAAGAAACTGCTAAATTAACAAGAGCGCAAATATTGCAACAAGCAGGTATTTCGATCTTGTCTCAAGCTAACCAGCAACCACAATTAGCGTTGTCGTTGTTAGGGTAATTGAGATCATGATGTCCACTTGGGTAGCGATCCTACCTAAGTGGAAATTTTTTTTGGAGATAAAATGTAGTAAAACAATGTGTTACCTAAAATTGGAAAATTAATTGAAAAATAACCCTCAAGAAATTTGAGGTGTAGTCGATAGCAAAACTGTAAGAACATTTTTTCCAATGAAAGCGTAGAGACAATTGGTGTCGCATCGCTTAAGGAGTTTTAAAAATGGCTATCGTAATTAACAGTAATGTTTTCTCATTAAACGCCCAACGTAACTTAACCAAATCTCAAGGTGACTTAAGCACTTCTTTAGAGAGACTTTCTTCTGGTCTTCGTATTAATAGTGCAAAAGACGATGCGGCTGGTCAATTTTCTGTAGAAACCCAAACAGCTGATATTCGAGGTATTAACCAAGCAATTAGAAATGCTGGAGATGCTATTTCGCTATCTCAAACTGCGGAGGGTGCTCTAGGGCAAATTGGTAATAACTTACAGCGTATTCGTGAGTTAGCGGTGCAATCTTCCTCCAGTACAATTGAGGATCGAACTGGCCTACAGGTTGAGGTCGATCAGTTAACTCAAGAAATATCGCGTATTGTTGCAACTACCTCATTCAATGGTACTGACTTATTAAGTGCGTCTGGTGCAACTTCTGCCTTAACGTTTCAAGTGGGTCAAGATGGTGTTGCTAATAACCAAGTAACGGTTCAATTGACTGCGGGTACTGGTGCAATTAGTGCCATTGCTGGTGTAACGTCTAACTTAACAGGGACTAATACTGTTGCGATTAGTACAGCAGCAGCAGCCAGTGCAGCGTTAGTGACTTTGGATACAGCAATTAACTCCGTTTCTCAAAAACGAGCTGTTTTTGGTGCGGTGCAAAATAGATTTGAGGCTGTCATATCAAACCTTTCTGTATCTAGTGAAAACTTAAGTGCCGCTCGAAGTCGTATTCAAGATGCCGATTTTGCTCAAGAAACAGCGAAATTAACCCGTTCGCAAATTTTACAACAAGCGGGCATTTCAATTCTTTCTCAAGCAAACCAGCAGCCACAACTAGCGTTGTCACTACTTTAAGCGTTGATGTTGCTACTAATGTAACGACACTGGTAGCAATAACTTTAGAGAATAATGGTCATGTCTTTAAATGTGTTATGTGTTTAGGCTAATGTAACGACACTGGTAGCAATAACTTTAGAGAATAATGGTCATGTCTTTAAATGTGTTATGTGTTTAGGCTGACTGTTACTTTTGGGGATCAAAGGTGAAGGAAATGTCTACGGTCAATAATTCGACTAATGTCACGGTTAATCAGGTGGTTAAACCGCAGCAGCAAAATAATAAATCTGACCCACCTGCAGTCAATGCCTTATATAATAAGGTAGAAGCTGAGTCAGTCGCAGTTGATGCATTAGAGGAAAAATCTTCTGGTGCCATAGTGCGTGAAGAGGAAAAAGCGCAAGAAAAGCCGTTAGATCCAAAGGCTTTAAATGAAGTTGTAAGTGATTTAAATGACTTTGTGCAGAACGTGCAGCGTGAAATCAGCTTCAGTGTGGATGAACCGTCTGGTGGTGTTGTCGTCAAAGTACGGAATGCCGGGTCTGAAGAGGTTATTCGGCAAATTCCGAGTGAAGAAGTCTTGGCCATTAAAGAACGGTTAAAGCGAGATGATGATGATCCGACCGGTTTGGTGTTAAACGCTCGCGTTTAACATGATGTTGGCCTGAAATTTGCTATAGTTTATCCATGGTTCATGGATAAACGTAAGGGCGAAGGTGAGGTTATGGCAACAATTACTGCATCAGGTATTGGTTCTGGGCTAGATGTTGAGAACATTGTATCTAAATTGGTTGCTTTAGAAGAGATTCCGTTAAAAAAGCTACAGTCAGATCAATCGATTCTAAAGGCACAGTTAAGTGCTTTTGGTCAGTTGAAAAGTAATATTTCAACCTTTGAAACGGCTGCTGATGCATTAGGCTCTACGGATAAATTCAAAGTTTTTAGTGCTTCATCTTCGGATAGTACCGCCTTTACAGCAACGGCAGATAGTACCTCTGCAATTGCATCACTTGATGTTACGGTGACTCAATTAGCGACCCCAGGAAAATTTGTTGCTGATGCGGTTACGTCAACAGATACCTTTGGTGGTGGTGATTTAACGATTGATGTTGGTGGCAGCTCGTTTACTGTGACCACAACGACTACCGATACCATTACCGACATTCAAAGTGCCATCAATTCAGCCTCAGATAACACCGGTGTAACCGCTTCCGTGCTTGTTGAAGACAGTGGTACAAGACTGATATTGACATCAAATTCAACCGGTACGGCCAATGAAATTACCATTACAGATGGTTTGGCGACCTCGTTAAACTTAACCCAAAGTGCCGCTAATCAAGCAAAAGACTCTATTATAGATGTGGATGGTTTTACCGTTACACAATCGTCGAATACAGTGACTGGTGCCATTCAGGGCGTTACGCTCAATTTATTAACAGAAGGGGGTAGTTCGACCCTGACAGTAGCGAAAGATGAGGCGTCGATTACCAGTTCAGTGAACTCATTTATATCCGCCTTTAATACGTTAAGAACTCAGTTGGTGAGCTTTCGTTCAGAGGGGGCGCAATTAGAAGCGGATAATACCGTGTTAACAATGCAGAACCAGTTTGATTCTATTATTAATACTGAAGCCAGTCTTTCAGGTGTCAGTTTTTCGACTTTTGCAGAAATTGGTATCACCAGAAATAAAGCGGGTGACTTTGAGCTAGATTCAGACATATTTTCGACGGCATTAAGCACTGATTTTGATGGAATATCCCAGCTTTTTGCCGATACTGACGAAGGTTTTATCTCTCGACTAGAAGCGGCAGCAACCAGTTTTTCCTCTTTTGATGGTTTGATTGATGCGCGTGAGGATGGCCTAAATGCCCGTATTAAAGATAACCAAAGCTCTCAGGATGGCCTGACAAGAAGGCTCGAGATTGTTGAGCGGCGGATTCGTGCTCAGTTCACAGCCTTAGATTCATTGGTGGGTTCTTTGCAAAGTACCGGGAGCTTTTTGTCCCAACAGCTCAGTAGTATTCCAACCCCGGGTTAATTTTTTGAAATCAATCCTAAACATTTAGGGCAACGTGCCGTTAACTTAAGTGTAAGGATTAATTATCGGAGAATAAAATGGGCTTTTCACGTAATAATGCAATGCAGCAATATGGTCAGGTTGCCAAGGAAGCGCAAGCGGATGGTGCTAACCCTCATCGCTTAATTACAATGCTGTTAGAAGGCGCAATGGATAAAATTGCTGCTGCGAAAGGGTTCATGTTACGATCAGATATCGGTTCAAAGGGTAAGCTTATCAGTGGCGCGATTGCCATTGTAAATGGCCTTAGAATGAGCTTAGATAAGCAAGTCGGTGGCGAAATTGCTGAAAACTTAGATAACCTCTATGAATATATGGGGCGTATCTTAATGGAAGCGAATGTGAATAATAACCCTCACCAGCTTGATGAAGTGACCAGTTTATTAAGTGAGATCCGCAGTGCTTGGGTTGCTATTCCTGACGAAATTAAAGCCATGCCTAGGGCGGACTTAGAAAGCCAATATTTAACCTAAACTATCGAGATGAAATGACGGACACCACAACTTCTGCTTTAGAACATATATTAAGTCAAACGCAAAACATGTTGGCTACGGCTAAAGAAGAAGATTGGGCGCTGTTGTGTGAGCTTGAAGAGCAAAGGCGGCAAGACATAGCCGCTTTTTTTGTTGATCAAAAAACATTGTCTGAACCTCAGCGGTGTATTCTCCAAGAAATTATTCAGTTAGATGAGCAGACGGAAGTACTTTCCCGTCAAGCCCAGGACAAACTAGGCCATGATATTCGTCAATTTAGTAAAGGCCAAAATGTGAGTAAGCAATACCTAGAGACGGTGAGCTTAGGTCGTTCTCGCTAACCCATTATTCATCAAATTTATCATGTAGTAACGTAATCATCTCATTCGCAGAGCTGCCGCGTGTATCATTAGTGCAAATTACTTTAATGGCCGCTTTAATCTGAATGAACCCTGCTGATGTGCTGATGGGGCGTAAATTGATGGCATTAGAAATTCTTTGTAAGCTGAAGCGCTGAAAGTTTTTACGATCTGGGTTGTACATGACAATCAGGTATTCATGGTCGCCAACGCGGGCAATTTCATCGGAAGGTCTCACTGTTCGTTGTAATCTGCGGGATAAACTGATGGTGATTTCATCTTTTACCCGGCGGCTCGTCTTGGCTGTTTTTTGGTCAAAATCCATCACTCTTAATAAGGCAAGACAAAGGACGCCTTCTCTGGTTTGTGCGGCTTTTTGTAGGCTGGTAATCCGTTTTTCGATGGCCTTTTGATTGCTGAAGCCTGTCATTGGGTCTGTTTGCATCTTACCTTTTAGCGCTTGGTTCATGCGGCTCAAGGCTTTGGTGGACTCAAGTAAGCTATTTTGCAGGCCACTGATACGAGTTGCTGCATAAATACGAGATAATAATTCAAACTTATTGGGCGGTTTGGTTAAGTAGTCATCGACACCTCGGTCAAAGGCCTCGATCAGAGGTTCTACGCCATCTTTGGCTGTTAGTAGAAGAATGTAAGTGTAATGGTTGTTTTCTTCATCAAACTGACGTATTTCATCCGTCAGCTCAAGGCCGTCCATTTCAGGCATCATCCAGTCAGCAATTAACACGTCCGCTACTTGTTCGGACATCATTTTCAAGGCATCTTTAGCACTTCTTGCAGTCCTTACAGCAGAGTAGCCGCCGTCTTGTAAGGTGCGCTCTATCATGGCGCAATTAAATTTTGAGTCATCGACTATCAAAATTGAAATTTGATCTTCCATGCATGTGCCTTTATTTGTTGTGATTCATTACTATAATAGTAGAAAATAGGCGGGTTAACTCCGTTGGTAACCTTAGAATGTCCACTAAGTCCTAGATAGCTGGACTTTATGTGCGATGTTGCGTAAAAATTAAAGATTAAATCACAGTCTGTTCTAAAGAGCATAGGGGAAATAATGACCTACCGTAACAACCTGAAACAATATTTTGCTGCAGTGGCAGTTCTTGCTATAGCGCCGATGACTCAAGCCTTCGCTGGCGGTGATGTACGTGTAGACGCCGGTGTTAAAAACGCCAATGTTTGTCTCGGGACGTTATCGGATCCTGCTGCATTTGGTGCTAAGAAAACAGGGCTCAGTGGCGAAGTTGTTTTTCGTGATGTGCCTAATGGACGTGCACAAGTCACAGTTTCACGCTCAGGCTATAAAGGGCAGTCTAGACGAATCAATATGGCAGGGTTCAGTAGCTCAGTATATGCGCCGGTTTCACCCGGTGTTGGTGGAGCGACCTGTATACTTGCTCGGGTAGAGTTGCCTGCTAATTCAAGTCAGAAAGATGAGCAAAACAGTCATGCACTGCGCTTGAGCCGTATGTCGTTAAACTCAGGCTCAGGTTCTACAAGCAGCCGTTCTGTTAAAATTACCAGTTCTGTGGATGGTAAGCCAACCCATTATCGCGCGAGCGAGTCCTCTACATTTGAAGGGGCAAGCTGGCAAGCATACGCGGGAACACCTGTGTTTGAGCTGAGTGCAGGTAAAGGTAATAAAACGGTTTATTTCCAAGTGAAAAAATCAGTGGCTGTTGGCAATGGTAGTATTGATAGAGAGTCACGAACGATGAGTGATAACATAAAACTTAGATAGGTTTTATTGCGATTCTGGAGTTAGTGGTAAGCTGGCGCTAGTTTCAGGTTTTTCTCAAAAGCACACGTAATGTCCGTTATGTGTGCTTTTTTTATGGATGACAGTATGTGCCTCTGCATATTGTTGGTATTAAGGGTCTGGTTTGCTTCGCAATCACTGGTATAAATTCTTAAAGTTGGTAGTATCGGGTGCATCCATAATAATAAGTGACGCATAAAGAATGCCGATGTTTGTAACCCGGTCAGGGTTGATTTTATTCGTTTTTTTTCTCACGTGCTTTGCAGGCCTACAGTCTGTTGCTGCGAAAGAAGATAGTAGTCGAGAGCTATTTGAACAATACAAGTCTCTTATCCTTCAGGTTAAAATTTTATATACCGCCTCTGGCAAGAAATCGAGTATAGGCACAGGGTTTTTGGTCAAGCAAGGTGGTTATATTGTCACTAACTACCATGTTGTTGCTGATTTATTACTGAAACCCCAGCAATATAATGCCGTATATATCACCGAAAGTGGCAAAACGGGGCAGCTCAAGGTTGTGTCTGTAGACGTAGTGCATGACCTTGCATTACTGAAGGCTGACTTAGATAATCAAGCGTATTTTGAGTTTAATCCTGAGCCGATACAAAAGGGGACAGAGGTCTATTCTTTAGGAAACCCTAGAGATTTAGGTTTTGTGATCCTCTCCGGGAACCACGGTGGATTAGTTGAGCCTTCCCTGTATGAAAAAATTCACTTTATAGGTGCATTAGAGCCAGGGATGAGTGGTGGACCCTCTTTTACCGTTGATGGCAAAGTGGTTGGGGTGAATGTGGCAACCGCAGGGAACCTGCTCAGTTTTCTAGTGCCTTCTAAGCATGTTGTTAAAATGCTCGAAGATGCGCGCAGCTTACCTCAAAATTTATTAGTGTTAGCACAGCAACAATTGCAGGCTAACCAATCTACTTATATGTCAGACTTTATTCGTCACCCTATTAAAACGACAAGGTTAGGGCGCTATCGTGTGCCAGATAAATTGTCGGAGACCTTTAGGTGTTGGGGGGGAGATGTACTGTCTAAGCCTAAACCGTATCAAATTATTGAGCAGAGCTGTGAATCTAAGGATGATATCTTTTTAAATGAAGACCATTCCACTGGGACAGTTAGCTATAAACATTTGTTAATCTCCAGTGACAAGCTAGATGCCTTTAAATTTTATACCTTATTCGAGGCCAAATTCTCACGATTACTGATGGCAGTGGAAGGTAGAGAAGAAGATGTGACTAACTTTTCGTGCCAGGAAAAATTTGTCGTTAATCACGGTCTTCACTTAAAAGTGGTGTATTGCGCTCGTGGCTATAAAAAGTTTTTTGGACTATATGATGTCGTATTAAAAGCCGCTACTGTAGATCAGAAAAAAATGGGGCTGCAAACAGCACTTTTATTGACAGGTGTGAGCTTTCAAAATGCTCAGCAATTTGCAAAAAAATACTTGGATAGCATTACGTGGCAACAATAATCATTCTTGAAGCGTTAGATAAAAACGCCAAGGTTCAACATAGACACTTTATACAGTCATTGCCTTATTATGTGGGGCGTGGTTATAGCAATGATTTAGTATTAGATGACGATTTTATTTCTCCTGAGCATATTAAAATAGATTTGGATGTTGAGGGGAACCTCGTTACGTCTGATATGGGCAGTACTAATGGATTGTATCTTTTTAATAACAGCCAGAGAGTGTCATCAACGATTGCTAAAACGGGTACTGAAATACGAATAGGTCATACTCGATTACGTTTTAGAAAACCTGATTATCTTGTAAAAGAAGCCTTAAAAGACAGCCTGCATGATCACCTGTTAAGCCGGGTGATGAATAAGCGTTGGTTGTTAGTCTTACTTTGGGTTGCCGTATTAAGTGTCATTGCTATTGATCAATATATTGGTAACTTCAACCAGTACTCGATTGCTAAACTGCTGAGCCAATTGTTGTTTGACTACATTGTTGTGGCGGTCTGGGTGGCAGGTTGGGTGGTGGCGAACCGCTTAACAACCAATGCAACGAACTTTGGTGCACACCTTTTTGTTGCGGGGCTAGGTTATGCCAGTTTGGTTTTATTAGACGGCTTCTCACACTATATAAGCTATGTTTTTTCTATGGCTGAGCAACGGCTCTGGCTAGAATATGGGACGACTTTGTTGGTTATTTCAGCGGTATTTTATGGCCATTTAAGGTATTGCTCTTTAGCGATGCCGAAAAGGGTGGTGGCAACTGCCGCTGGTGTATCCCTAAGTGTGGTTAGTTTAATGTGGTTTCAAGATGCCGTCGATGACTCCTTTTCCAATACCATTGATTTGACCGTGAGGCTCAAACCCCCAGTCTTTAATGTTGTTGTTAGTGACCAGCTTAGTGAGTTTTTTGCAAGCTCTGCAACGCTGAAGGAGCAGGTGGATCAAGAAACAACGAGGGGTCGTGATTCAAAGTGATTTTTGCCAACCGTTTTTAGCTAGAATGGCAGTGCCAAAAGCAGCTTCACTGTGTTTTGGGGTTGCCATTGTAAGCTGTAATTTTTGTTCTCTTATTTGTGTCCATGCCATGTTTTTACTGCCTCCTCCAACCGTGAATATTCTTTGAGCTTGTGGGCAGCCTAGCTTATGGAGTAATTGGTAGCCTTCCGCTTCAATGTTAGTAATGCCTTCAAGTATGCCTTGTAAAAAAATCACGGGGTCGCAGGGTTTAGGGCTGAGTATGGGTTGTTTTTGTGGGTTGTTGCTAGGGAATCGTTCACCGATGCTTGGTAGAGGGTAATAGTCGAGCTTGGTTGGTGTATTTGGCTTTATCTGTCGGCTGAGTCCAACAATGTCGTGATTGCTAAAATGTTGCTGTAGCACTTTACCACCTGTGTTAGATGAGCCGCCTACAATCCAATGTTCGTTTAATCTATGGCTGTATACACCAAGATCAGGTTGGTTGATGGGATGGTCAGATAATATTTTTGTGACTAAAGTGCTGCCAAGGGAGGTGACAGCATCACCTTTATTTTTTGCCCCTGTCGCAATGAAGGCTGCAGTACTGTCTGTTGTGCCTGAACAAACCATAGGGGGGCTAAGTAGCTTTAGTTCGGTGGTGAGGGCGGCTGTTAGTGTTTGTAGAGGTTCTCCTGGTGGCAAAACAACGGGTAAGCTGTCATTGGGTAAGATGTGACCAATCCAGTCAGGCCATTGTCTGTTGAGAGGGTCATAGCCCAACTTTAACGCGTTATTTTCATCGGACTGCCACACATTACACAGCTTGCCAATTACCCAGTCTGCTTGATGTAAAATAATGTATGGGTTAGAAGCTTGTTCGCTTAACTTAATCGCTTTTGCAAGTGATGAGCTGGTGCTATTCACAACAGCATCCACAGGTGAGTGGGCTGTTATTTTGTCCAGGCAATCGGTTGGTGCGTTGTCAAAATACATCATGACAGGGCTTTTAGGTGAACCTGATGGGCTGCACAGTAATAAGCTTGAGGAGGTTCCGTCGACACAAATCGCATCAATATGTGGTTCAGGCAGTTTTGGTATGAGTGTTTTTAATACTTGAAGTGTGCTTTGCCACCAGAGCTCAGGTGTTTGAGCTTGGTTGTTGGTGTAACTGATTCTGGTGTCTGCAAGCACCATTTCATCGGCATTGATAGCGATGGCTCTACAGCCAGAGGTGCCTAAGTCAATGCCAACGAAGGTCATGATGGTGGCTAAGGTAGGGTAACGTGAGCTGCGGCTTCCCAATCGGGGTGCTGGTGTTCGGCGACAACCGTGGTGTAAATGCCGCCTCTAACCATAAACTCAGCTGTTACGCGCATAAAGCGAGGGCTACAGGCTTGTACAAAGTCATCTAATATTTCATTGGTCACGGCCTCATGAAAAGAGCCGACATTTCTAAATGACCAGATGTAAAGCTTCAGTGATTTAAGTTCTAAGCAGGACAAATTAGGCACGTAATCAAGGGTGATTGTGGCAAAATCTGGTTGGCCTGTTTTGGGGCACAGGCAAGTAAACTCCGGCATGGTGATGTGGATGGTGTAATCACGCTCTGGGTTTGCGTTGTCAAAGGTCTCTAGGTCTTTGTTTGGCTGAGTAGTCATAGTGCTTCCTGCAAAAATAGGTGGCTGATCTTACCTTAAATTTAAAGTTGTTGTACACCCAGTTTGCGGAGCGCTTTAACCACTTTTGCGGATAATTCTTGTTTTCGGTCTTTGCCCCAGTAAAAAGCATACTCTTGCTGTTTTACAAAACGGTACGCAATGCATTCATTGTTGAGCGTGCCAGAGCTTGTTGGGATTGCTAGGTACTGCCGCTGGGAGGGGCGTAGTAGAGAGATGAATGTTTCTCTTTTAACGTTACTGATGGTCAAAGAAAACTGCTCATAAGGAATAATTTCACCAGAAATATTGCGGATCCCATTGCTTAAATAGGTACAAGGTGGGAAGTCTCTTTTGGTGGCATGAGGCAGTGACTTTAAAAATGCCAGTGCATCTTCTTGGTCTGCTTTTATTTGTGAAGGTTCTGGTGGAGGGCCGATGTAATCACAGCTAATGCTGCTGAGTGCTAGGCTGCAAATGATTAAGAGGCGAGCAGGATTTAACAAAGGCACAGTGTTCTCCAGATGGTTTAAAAGTATCTCCTTATATTATAGGTGATTTAGGCTAAACATTCGAGGTGTCTGGCCGATACATTGTATAAGGAGAGACATGATGCGAATTGATTACCCAATCCAAACAACACCAGAAATGATTCATTCTTTGCATTCTGCTGTGCAGCAAAGTAATGGAACACAGTTTGCGATGATGATGAGCTTAATGTCTGTTCAATCAGCACCTGTTATGACACCCGCACTTGTAGATGAGCCTGCATTAGAAAGCTCAGAAAAAGAGGATGACACAGTGAATGGCACAGTGAATGGCAGTGATTTTTTAAATACGATTTTATTAAGCCAGCAAATGTTACTTGCAAAATAACCTGGTTTTACAGCTGTTTAAAATGAAAAAAGGCAAGTTAACCTTAGGTTAACTTGCCTTTTACGTTCTTGCTATGAAGTAAAACTTCATAGATGACGTGAGTAGTTGTAGCACTTATTATTGTTATTCGTCGTGTTATTGTTATTATTTATTTTTATTATTGTCATTTGTTTTTGTTGTTATGTGCGAGCAAGTTTACGGACTTTCAATATTTTTCCTATTGGGGTGTTCCCTCAATTATGAGTCCGTTATATAGCGTAATGATGTTTTAAATGTCGATTTCAGAAAGTAAATCATCAAGGTCTGATGTAACTTCAGCTGCTCTTTCGAGTAGAATGTCGCGTTCATCCCTTTGAACTTTTTCACTTTCTTGCATGGTATTATGTGTGGACTTATTGCCTGATTCAGGTTTTGGCTCAGCCGGTCGGTAGCTATTAGGAAAATAAGATTTTGGGTTTTCGTTTAAAAAATCTGGTGCAGAAGTGTCTGTAAAGACTCTTCTGGCCAAAATAGCGGCTTCTCCTGCCGATATTTTGTCCGATATTGGCGCATCAGGTATCTGTTCTATTGAGTCTCTGACAGCGGTAGGGGTTTCAACTTCTTGAGTTGGGAGAGAGTACCCATTGCTTTCGCAGTCAGCGATAACCTCATTGAAAAAAGCTGCTGGGTTTTCTTGAAGAAAGTCGGGTAAAGACTTGTCGTTGAAAGCGCGGCGTTGTATGACCGCATTCTCAGCAGCATTAAGGCGTCCGTTATCAATAACAGGAGTAGGGTCTGGCTCAGCCTTAAAGACTTTTTTGCCCTCATTCTTAAGAATATCTCGGACAACGGCTTCGCTGTCATCGGTGCTTTTCTCTCTTGCTAGTGCAGTTTGTTGTTCAGGCTCAGGCTCAGGCTCAGTTATTTCTGGTTGGTTTTTTACGTTCTCTGTAGGCTCTTCTTGAGCTATAGGTTCAGCTGGTGCTTCAGGCTCAGCAGGCTCAACTTGTGTGGCTTCAGCTTCAACGGCTTCTGGAGCGGGTTCTTCTGACTCTGTGATTTCTTCTGCTAAAGGTTCGCCTTGCGTTTCAGGCTCTGGCTCTAAAGAAGATTCGGTTTCTCGTGCTTCTGCTGCTTCTTCAATCTCAGGTTCAGCTGGTTCTTCAGTGTCAGCAGGCTCATCCTGTGTGACTTCAGTTTCAACGGCTTCTGGAGTGGATTCTTCTGGCTCTGTGGTTTCTTCCGCTGTAGGTTCTTCAAGCGCTTCAGGATCTGGTTCTGTAGAAGGTTCAGTTTCTAGTGCTTCTGCCGTTTCTTCAATCTCAGGTTCAGCTGGTGCTTCAGTGTCAGCAGGCTCATCCTGTGTGACTTCAGTTTCAACGGCTTCTGGAGTGGGTTCTACTGGCTCGGTGATCTCTTCTGCTATAGGCTCGTCTTGTACTACAGGCTCTGGCTCTATAGAAGGTTCAGTTTCTAGTGCTTCTGCTGCTTCTTCAATCTCAGGTACAACAGGTGCTTCAGCCTCAGCAGTCTCATCCTGCGGGGCTTCAGTTTCAACGATTTCTGGAGTGGGTTCTGCTGGTTCGGTGATCTCTTCTGCTATAGGTTCGTCTTGTACTACAGGCTCTGGCTCTATAGAAGGTTCGGTTTCTAGTGCTTCTGCTGTTTCTTCAGTCTCAGGTTCGGTTGGTGCTTCAGCCCCAGCCGGCTCATCCTGCGGGTCTTCAGTTTCAACGGCTTCAGGAGCGGGTTCTGCTGGTTCTGTGATTTCTGCAGCTATAGGTTCGTCTTGAGCAACAGGCTCTGGCTCTATAGAAGGTTCGGTTTTTAGTGCTTCTGCTGTTTCTTCAATCTCAGGTTCGGTTGGTGCTTCAGCTTCAACGGCTTCAGGAGCGGGTTCAGCTGGTTCTGTGATTTCTGCAGCTATAGGTTCGTCTTGTACTTCAGGCTCTGGCTCTATAGAAGGTTCAGTTTCTAGTGCTTCAGCAACTTCTGCAATCTCAGGTTCAACTGGTGCTTCAGCTTCAGCGGCTTCTGGAGTGGTTTCTGCTGGTTCAGTAATTTCTTCTGCTATAGGTTTGTTTTGTGCTTCAGGTTCTGGCTCTATAGAAGGTTCAGTTTCTAGTGCTTCCGCAGCTTCTTCAATCTCTGGCTCAGCTGGTGCTTCAGCTTCAACGGCTTCTGGAGTGGGTTCTGCTGGTTTAGTAATTTCTTCTGCTATAGGTTCGTCTTGTATTTCAGAATCTGGCTCTATAGAAGGTTTGGTTTCTAGTGCTTCTGCAGCTTCATCAGCCTCAGGTTCAGCTGACGCTTCAACCTCAGCAGGCTCATCCTGTGGGACTTCAGCTTCAACTGCTTCTGGCTCTGTGGTTTCTTCCGCTGTAGGTTCTTCAAGCGCTTCAGGATCTGGTTCTGTAGAAGGTTCAGTTTCTAGTGCTTCTGCAACTTCTTCAACCTCAGGCTCAGCAGGCTCATCTTGTGGGGCTTCAGTTTCAACGGCTTCAGGAGCGGGTTCTGTTGGTTTTGAGATTTCTGCAGCTATAGGTTCGTCTTGAGCAACAGGCTCTGGCTCTATAGAAGGTTCAGTTTCTAGTGCTTCTGCAGCCTCTTCAATCTCAGGTTCAACTGGTGCTTCAGCTTCAACGGCTTCTGGAGCAGGTTCTACTGGCTCTGTGGTTTCTTCCGCCGTAGGATCGTCTTGCGCTACTGGTTCAGGCTCTATAGATGGTTCGGTTTGCAGTGCTTCCGCAGCTTCTTCAATCTCAGGTTCAGCGGGTGCTTCAGTCTCAGTGGGTTCATCTTGTGGGTCTTCAGTTTCAACGATTTTTGGCTCTGTGATTTTGTCTGCCGTAGGGTCGTCTTGTGCTTCAGGTTCTGGTTCTATAGGTGGTTCGGTTTCTAGTGCTTCTGCTGCTTCTACAGATTCTGTCTCTACTTCATGTTGTTGAGCTTGGTCAAGCAAGGCGTCGATGTCGGTTTCGTCGGCATCATCTTCGTCTTCATTGGGTTGGGCTTGAGCTTGGTCAAGCAAGGCGTCGATGTCGGTATCGCCGTCGTCATCTTCGTTTTGATCGGGTTGGGCTTGAGCTTGGTCAAGTAAAGCATCGATGTCGGTTTCGTCGCCATCATCTTCGCTTTCATCGGGTTGGGCTTGAGCTTGATCAAGCAAGGCGTCGATGTCAGTTTCGCCGTCGTCATCTTCGTCTTCATCGGGTTGGTCTTGAGCTTGGTCAATTAAATCATCGATGTCGGTGTCATCATCATCTTCTTCTTCGAGTTCACTTTCTATCGTTTGGGTAGCTATTTCAGGCACAATTGGTTTCGCATGGAGTGCTGATTGCTGCTCAGAAATTTTTTCCTCTAATTCTCCAACTAATGTTTCTAGTTCTGTAATTCTGCTTTCTTTGTCGTCAAGTTTCTCTGCTAGCTCTTCAACTTTAACTTCATCTAAGTCTAGAGATAGGTCTGAGTCATCGTCTTCTAAATTGGCTATTTGTTGCTGCTGCTCTGTGATTGTACTGCTTAAATTGGTAATTTGAGCCTGAAGTGCCGCCTCAGCTTCTATTTGTTCGGGGCTTTGTATGGGCTGTTTTTTGAGCTGTTCGCATTCTGTTTTAAGCGCTAAAATATCTTGTTGTAGGCTGTCGTTGTCAGCCTCTAGTACTTGGACACACATTTCTGAGTCATTGAGTGTGCGCTCAAGTCTTGCTACATCTTCGTTTAATGTCTCCAATTCAGTGATCATGAGTGCGATCTCTTCATCTGTTGGAGGGCCGTCGTTCAGAGACTGCTTGAGATCGCTTATTCTGTCCCTTAGCGCTGATATCGTGTTCTTTTGCTCAATGGCGATGTCTTTTAACTTGCCAAATTGCTCGATAATTTTTGTGTCTTTTGGTGTACGGTCATCTTCGTCACCATTGTCCGTGCTGCTTTCTGCAACGGTGGTAATGCTTGAAATAACTTCGCCAACAGATTCTTGATAGCTGTTGAATAAGCTGGCAACTTGCTCTTGCTGGTCATCACTCATGCTGCTATCTGAAATAAGATCCGAAATTTTGCCATGAATGTGGTCAATTTCTTCTTCAGATGTTTGGGCTTGGCTTTGAAGGTCAAAAAATAATTTTTTATAGCGTTGTAAGTTATTATTTTGCGCTTCAAGTAAGTCGTGTTTCTGTTGAAGTTCTTTGAGTTCTTCTGAGCTGCTATTTGCTTCCTCCATTGCGTTTAAATACGTTTGGGCGATAGAGGATAAAAGTTTTTCGATTTGTGCCCAATATTTTTTCTCGTTACCTGGTTTGCTACTCAGCATTTTGGTTTCGGTTTTCAAAAAATAGTAGCGCAAGGCAAGGCATTGCTGTTTGATTTTATCTGTGGGGGAGAGGGTGACTTTGCTTGCTTTGCCAATTTTTAAAAACCGTTGCTTGGTTCTTAACAGTTCATCTTTTAAAAAGCTGATTGGGGTTTGGCTAGGTTTAGCGACTTTTTTCTTGAGCGATTTGATTTGCTTTTGGCTGTTTTCTTCTGTTTCTTGCAGCTTTTTCTTGGTTTTTCTCTGAGAAAAATACAAAAATAGGCTAAGTGCAATGATCGCACCGGCAAACTCAACGGCACCAATGATTGCGGTGCTAGAAATTTCGAGCATGTCACCCATAACAATTTTTAACCATAACAAGTATCATTCTATATATATTGTTATAGTCTAAAAAACAGGTTTTGTGGATGTTGGTGTGAATCTTGGTTGAGCAGGTAAAGCTCTAAAGATTGATGGTTTGATAGAGGGTTAGGTGTTTTTTGATTTATTGAGTATATTGATTGAGCAGGACATCTGGCGTGCTTTTGGCCCATTGCGGACAATTTTACAAAAAGTGCAGGCGATGAAAATGAGAATTAAGCTGACAATCGACAAGACAATGGGTAAAGCCATAAACAAACCTCAATAACCAAACGTGTGAACAATGTAATCTATCTCTTACATTGTTACTTCGATTGTAGACTTTTTTTTTGACGCATGTCATCTTTTTCCCAAATAAAATTAACGTAGTAAATAAGAATATAATGTAGAGGTGCTGTATTTTGGCTTATTTTGTAGTCGATAATTCCGCGGATAAAATTCATTTAACGCGATTTAATGAGTTCTTTGAATCTGTTGATACCCCAGAGGATGCAGAGGCGATTGTTGTTTTTGGTGGTGATGGTTCAATGTTGAGTGCCATTAAGGCTTATATGGCCGTTGATAAGCCATTCATTGGGGTGAATGCTGGGACAAGAGGGCACTTAATGAACGATGTGCCAAGTCATGAGCAGCTTTATCAGCGCTGGGGTGAGGTGGTATTCGAAGATTTGTGGTTAATTCAAGCCAATGTAACGACAACGACAAGCCAGCTTGAAATTTTTGGTTTTAATGATATTTGGGTGGAAAGGCTAACAGGTCAAATTTTACGGATGGAGTTAACGTTCGATAATGAGAAGCAGCCGCCCTTGATGGTTGGTGATGGTGTCTTATTTAGCACGCCGCAAGGTTCTACGGGTTATAATTTGGCGTTACGAGGCAAGGCTATTTCACCTGGCGTACAGGTGTTGCAAGTGGCTCCAATGTCTTGTGTGATTGATAAAACACCTGTTGGCTCTTTAATATTGCCTGATGACGTTGAAGTGAAAGTGGATTTTTTACAAATTGAGAAGCGCCCTGGTGTCGTTTGCTACGATGGGGTAAAAGCATCTGACGATGCGGTGAAAAGTATTACAGTCAAAAAGAGCAATCAAACGGTTCGTTTAGGGTTTATACCCGAATATGCATTTATCCGAAAAGTCTTATCCTGGCAATTGCAATACTGAGAGACTGCTGACGACAGGTGGCGAGTACTACCAGTCGTTGATCTCGAGTTTGGATGCAGCACAAATCAGTATTGATTTTGAAGTGTATATTTTTGAACCCGTGGGGGTAGGTTATGACGTGGTTGAAGCATTGATCAATGCTTCTCGTCGGGGGGTCACTGTACGGTTGCTAATGGATGGTTTTGGTAGTGCTGCCTTTTCTAGAGAAATCATCGAAACGCTTCAGCTAGGCGGTGTTAATGTTCGGATCTTTCATCCTTTGCCTTGGCTATTTTGGCAGTGGCATGGAAAGGACTCTTTGTTAAACCGTATTCAGCAGTTAAATCACCGTAATCATCGAAAAACATGTGTGATTGATGATGAGGTCGCTTTTGTTGGTAGCTTCAATGTAAGCCAAGTTCACCTTGGAAAAGAAAAGGGCGGTGAAGGTTGGCAGGATTTAGGGCTGAAACTGACGGGTTGTCGCTTTTCCCCATTGAAGCAAGCATTTCAAAAAGCATGGTCTCGTAAATTTTGGCATTACCCAAAGATCATGCCGAAAGGTGTTTTTCGGCTTAATTTTTCTAAGGTGCGTAGGCGGCGCTGCCATCAAGACTTGCTTCAGAGGATAGAGCAAGCTGAGAAGAAAATTTGGATTTCAAATGCCTATTTTGTGCCTGGTTTTCGGTTGCTTAAAGTTTTATCGGAAGCTGCTAAGCGCGGTGTGGATGTAAAAATAGTGTTGTCGACTCAGTCGGATATTATTTTCATACCCTGGGTTTCATCTGTTTTTTATCACTTGCTTCTGTGTTCTGGGGTAAAAATATTTGAGTATCAATTAGGGATTATGCACAAAAAAGTGATGATGATTGATGACTGGGTGACGCTTGGGTCGAGTAATTTAAATCATCGGAGCTTTCTGCATGATTTAGAAGTGGATGTTGTTGTACAGACGGAGGAAGTGAGATCGCAATTATTATCCACTTTTGAACAAGACCTTGTCGACTGCCAAAAAGTTGAACAAAATCGTCTGGCCAGCTCTGGTATTAAGTACTGGTTAGGGCGGTTTCTACTCTATTTTCGCTACTGGATGTAGAGTATTCCAATATTTTAATATCAATTTAGCCTTACATTTGTTCAGATTCCAACTATGCTTGGTAATGGGTTTATTAAAAAGGCTTTGAAGTGATTCCGTCCGATCAAATTATTAGTAGTATAGAGCAGTTAGAGCTGTTCAAAGGCCAGCATACCGCTGTGTTTTCCGGTTCATTTAATCCACCTCATTTAGGTCATCTACATGTCATGGAGTGCGCTGTAAAGCACAAAGTTGACTATGCCATGGTGTTTCCTCACTCATTTAATTGGCGAAAAACAGGGCAGCTATTACCCTTAAATATTCGTTTGGAAATGCTCTCGTTATTAATGAGTGAATCTGTTCAAGCAGATAAAATATTTATATGTCACCCCGAGTTGTTTCATGGTTTAAGGGAAAATATTGAGCCGATTAGCGAAGCATTTGGGGGGAAAGATTATGTCCATATCCTCGTTGGTGGCGATCGTATGTCCCTTAATTTTGCACAATACTTCAAAGGTTTTGATCACTTGGTTGTGCAGCGTGGCGTCGATGTTGAGTCTATTTGCCGGTGTGTTTTTGATGACCAATACCATGTGTTCGATGATGAGTATGACGCCAGCTCTACGCAAGTGCGCGGAGGAAGTCCGTTAGAGCGAAAGCGGATGTTAGGAGATCGCTTGTTTCAGTTTATTGAAGAGCATGATTATTGGGCACAACTTAATCAAGCTTGATGCTGACTGCTTATTTTTGAATTATGCATCAGAGTGATAATTTTTGACTACACTTATTGTAAGGAATAATTTGTGCTGGCACTGATATGAGTGCGCTAGGGGTAATGTATGGCAGGTATTTTAGATAGTGTGGATCAACGAACAAAGCTAGCAGGGCATAACCGGCTTGAGTTGTTGTTGTTTCGCCTACATGGTAATCAACAGTTTGCAATCAATGTGTTTAAAGTTCGGGAAATTATCCACTGCCCTAAATTGGTTCAATTACCAGAATCGCATCATACCATCGTCGGCATTGCCAACTTACGAGGTAATGCAGTCCCTATTATTGATTTGTCTTATGCCATGGGTGAGCCGCCAGCAGATAATATTCAAGAAAAATTTGTGGTGCTGACAGAATATAATCGGAGAACTCAAGGTTTTTTAGTAGAAGCGGTAGAGCAAATTATCAACATCAGTTGGGAGGAGGTTTTCCCTCCGCCAATGGGTGTGACCTATATGACTGCGGTCATTAAAAACCGAGAAGAACTCATCGAAATTGTTGATGTAGAAAAAGTGTTAAGTGAGATTCAAGGTTTTGACCAAACCGTTTCTCAGGCCATCTTAGAAGGTGGTGCAGGTCTTGGAGTAGGACATCATATATTGGTTGCAGATGATTCATTTGTCGCCAGAACGCAAGTGAAGACGGTGCTTGATCAACTCGGTGTAGAAGCAACTGTCGTTAATGATGGTTTAGCAGCTTACAATCAATTGTTAGCATGGGTTGATGAAGGTAAGTTTGATGATCCAAATTGGTTGGCTATGATTATTTCTGATATTGAGATGCCGCAAATGGATGGCTACTCATTGGTCTCAAAAATACGCGAACATCCCGTATTAAAAGGTCTTTACGTTGTGTTGCACACTTCAATGAGTGGCGATTTTAATGAATCTATGATTGAAAGTGTCGGGGCGGATCAGTTTCTTGCTAAGTTTGCGGCAAATGATCTCGCTGCAACGGTTGAGGCAAGGCTTCATGTGGTAGCGGAAGCAACTGCAAAAGCTAATGGGGGTTAATCAGCGTTATAGTCACGTGGTTGTTATATTCCACTGGCTTTGTGTCGCGCTTTTAGTCATCTTGTTTTTTCTAGGGCAATACATGGTGTCCTTAGAGGACGGAAGCACCAAGTGGCAATGGTATGATTTACACAAGTCACTCGGTTTTCTGTTTGTTATTCTCCTGCTCGCTAGAATATTTTGGCGTAGCACGCATCACTATCCTAAGTTTTCTTCACATTCTGCTGTACTAGAATCACTGGCGTCAATAACACATCTGATGCTGTACTTGGTCATGATTATTTTGCCGATTAGTGGTTATCTAGATTCTGCTGCAGGCGGTTATCATTTCGGCTTTTTTGGTTTGTTTGACATCCCTGCAGTGGTTGAAAAGAATGCACAATTGGCGAGTCTTGCATTGTCTGCTCATGTTGCTGCGGGCTGGTTGTTAGTTGGTTTGGTTGTAATGCATGCATCAGCCGCATTATTTCATCAGTTTGTATGGCGTGATGGTACTTTATACCGAATGCTACCACTGGTTTTTTTGCAGAAAAAGTAATCCATCGTTATATTGTTGGCTCAGAATATATTCCTCATAAAAGTGGATGAAGCTCTGCGACTTAGGGTGTTTAGGTAGTTGAGATAACGCTTCTAGGGCATTGCCAACGTCCGCGTCTTTTATGCTTGATAATCCGGTTAAAAATTCAGAAAAATTATCTAGCCCACTGTTGCATTCAACCAGTGTCAAACTGAGGTTGAAGCCAATCCAGTCTGCATTAATTGTCTGGTTTTGTTGTAATGCCGTCAGAATTTTTTCCCAGTAGAGGGTGCTTTTCTGTTGTAGTTTGTGTTGTTGTTCAATGCTGATTCTGTTGTAAATTAAAATGATAATGGGTGAGTAGAGAGCAGGTGGGCTAGAGGTTTCTAATAGATACTGGAACAGTACTGCTGTTCCAGTACTAATATGTGACCGGAATACATTGAGTGCGGCCTTTTGAACCTTTGTTTTAGGGTTTTTCAGGTGGCTAATAATGTGTTGCCAATCATTAATCAGAGGCACTTCTCGTAAGCATTTTAATGCCATACTTTGAGTGGAAGGGTTTGTTTCATTGAGAAGTTGGTATAAAGCGTTTTGTAATTTATCGGCATATTTAGGGTCGAGAGAAATGAGCAGCTCTATTGCAGTTGCTCTAACAAGGCTGTGTTTTGACCCTGCAAAAGTCAATAGGGTTTCTTCTTGAGAAGGCAAGTATTTAAACGCTTTTAGGAGCGTTGATTGAGCGGAAGCGCTTGAATGCTTGATACGTAGTAACAAAGCGGCTTTAACGGATGTTTTCTGGTCATTGGTGCTGCTTCTCGTTATGAGAAAAATACAGGTTTCTAAAAAAACATCAGGGTCTGGGTGTTTTAAAAAAATGGCTATCTCAGATAGCGTTAAGGTCTCAGGCGTGTGTCGAAGGCTGTGAATAATCTTTCGTATAACGTTAGGTGAAGACTCATAACGCAGTGCTTTTAGCAGGTACATGAGGCTCTCAGCTTCCTTAGGAAACGTGGCAAGCGTTTCAATGCAGTGCTGGCGTAGTATGACAGAATGAGTATTCACTGCTAATTGTCCTACTTGATAGAGTAGTGGGGTTATTTTTAGTTGACGAATTAAGGTGAGCGCTTGTGTTTGCTGGTTGGTGTCTGCACTTTTAAGGTGGTTGATAATGATTTTTTCAGTGGGTTCTTTGACTGTATCCGTGTATCCACTGAGTTGTTGATATAAGCCTGTACGGTATGCCGCACCCATTTTGAACGCCATCGTGATGCCGAATAAAGAAAAAATGGCGACGAATATAGGGATGAGTTGAAGTTGGCTGTCATGGCTTGCTATGAGCATAATGAACCCTGCTGAAAGGCAGGTTGCTGCAGGGTAAATTAATCCGTTTAAATAGGCTTTACAGCCAGCCCATAGATGGTGTGGGATGGCATTGAATAGGAGGTTGCTGGCGGGGCTTCTAATGGACTGGCGAAGCTCTTGGTTAATAAAGTGGGCGATAACACCCATGAGTAATCCTGGGGCAACGAGTAAACCTAAACCTGCAATCAGTGTGAGTACAGGGTAAACCATGTTGCTTTGCGAAACCCCAAATTTATTCAGTAGCCAGCGTGAAAAAGTGAGTTGAATAATAAGGCTAGAAATATTGGCAATAATTTCATATTGGCCAAAAAAAGCAGCTCTATCTTGGGTGTCAGGAAAAGCTTGAGGATAAATGATGCCTTGATAATAAAATTCAAGTAACCGAGCAGAAAACATAAAAAATAAAACAGCTGCAGTAGACCAAAGCATTAATTGAGAAGTACGGATGAATTGAAAGCTGGTTTTTAAACTGTCAAAAAAACTGTGTTTTTGCGCGTTAGTTTGGCGGGTTAATGGGGCGACATTTTGCTCAAGTTTGTGGCTGCTGTAAAAGCTAATGGCTAGCGGTACTGCGGCAAAGAAAAGTAAATATTCTGCGCTTAATATATGGCTTGCAAGCAAGATAAAAAAACCACCTGCCATGCCACCTAGTGCCATTCCAGAGAAAATAACCGGTAAGACTCTACGTAACTGGATACTACTAAAATAGCTTGATATAAAGCTGGTTAAATGGATGAAAATCAGTATTTGCAGTGCTGAAAAAAGTATAAAAAATGTGGCGAAAAACCACGAATTTTGTTGCCATGAAAAAAGGCTGCTAAAGATAAAAATCAGTAAAGTGAGATACAGGCATAGAATTTTAAATAATTTAGAGGCGGTATAGCGTTGTGTTAATGGTGTGTAGGCGATTGCGCCGAGCATAACGAGCAAGTCTATGGCAATAAATACGGTTGGTAATATGGATTCATTACTCTGCCCGACTAAAAGTGCCATGCCAATACTTCGGCTAATGCTCGTACAGATTGAAAAGCAAAAAGTGATTATAAAAAGATATTTACAAGCAGATTGCTCACTCTGTTTTATGTTAAGCCAATGGTACAGTTTGGTCATTTAGCCAACCTGTGTGATCGGCAGAGGGGAGTGTAAATGTTGCTGTTGATAATAGTGCGAGTACACCGTGTGTTCTTTGAAATATTGGGTGCGTTTTAGCCAGCTCTGGCAGCAGTGATCTGCAGGATTTATCTCAAGCAATACTTTAAAAAGCGCTGAGGCTTTATCCCAGTCTTGGTTGTGAAAAGCGGTATGCGCCTTTTGGTAGGTGAGTAGGGCATTTTCAGCGGCGCTTAGGGAGCTGATAGGCATTAACTCATACAGTGTGATATGGGTTTTCAGCGGGGGGAGCTGTAGGGCGTCTAAAATTCTGGTTTTGGCCAAGTGACCGGGGACAAAGTGTTCTAACTGATGTGAAACAACGGTGGCTGCTTGATAGACTTTTGCAAACGGGTAAAGGCTGTTTGTTTCGTTCACCGCCGTGCCAATAATCGAAAATTGGTGTTGATTAGAGGGGCCAATCTGTCCATTAATGGCTGTATTGTGATGTAACAAAGTCAGTACTTCAACGGGTAAGGGCTGAGGTGCTTCGGTATTAAACTGTGTTATAGCTTCTTGAGTTAGTAAGGCCGATTTAATGGCGTGCTCTTGACTCTTGTTATCCGCTATGGGGTTGCCAAAAGCGGCCAGCGTGTTGTCTGTACTAAATTGATTGATAAAACCTTGGTGGCTCTCAATCGCATATTTAATGCGGGTCAGTAGCTCATTGAAGAGGGCAAGCTGCTCATGAGTGCTTATGTTACCTGGGAGCCAGGTAGCCTCATTGGTAATGCCAATACGAAGCAACGTTGTTTCTGCTGATTGTCCAAGTGCATCTACCTGGCCTCCTAAGACGGCATCCGTAACGATTTTGGACACTGTTTGGTTCATCGCATGGTGCAGTGTTTCACGTTCTTTGAGCCCTTTGATCATCTGGTTAAATGCGGTGGATAATTGTTTAAATTCATCGCGTGTTTGTATGTTCACGTGATGATTAAAATTTTCTCGTTCGATTTCGTAGGTAGCCTTTTGTAGTTGCTGAATAGGTTTTGAAATACTTCTAGAAAAAACGAAAGCAATAATGGAGCCAATGAGAAGGCCAATGAGTGCAACAAAAATGATTTGTTCGCGCATTTTTTTGACAAACTGTAATTGTAAATCGAGTGATTTAGCTAATAAGTAGGCGGGTACGAATGGTGATGCTGGCACACGCTGACTGATAAAGCGCTCTCCATTGATGACAATGAATTTTGTGTGTGTGGCTATCTTCTGTTCTAACGATTGATGGCTTAGGGCTTGCCCGGCAGTGCTCCATTGAGTGGTTAATACAATATTGTCTTGCTTAAAAAAGACTAAATCAGCGCCACTGACAGACTTGATTTTATCGGCAACCATAGAAGACAACTGTTGACCTACAATAATAAGCCCGCTTAACTTATTACCAATGACGACAGGGTGTCCTACAAGTTGATAGTAATGATTTTTTTGAAAAACAATAAATGGTGCCTTTTTCCCTTGTAATAGTCGCTTCATTGTATTGTGATTTTGTATTTTTTGTAGTGACTCTTGGATGTTTGGGGTATTGGCGAGAACTGTTTTTTTGTCATCTAAAACGATGATTAGATCTAAACCAGAATAGGCAGGATAAATTTCTGAGTTTAAAATATCGAAGCGAGTCGCTTGGTCAAGGCTGTGGTCAGTTAATATTTCGCGGATTAAAAGATCACTGGCTAGGGCTTTTGCTTGGCGAGAAAAGGATTGATATCGGCTTTTCATTAAAGCGCGGATAGTCGGTTTAGTTTGCTCTAGGTCTTTTTGTATCTCCAGGGTAAAGCGGGCTTCAAGCTCAGTTTGTATGAGGTAAAAAGAGCTTGCGAATAAAGAGATAATGAGCGCGATAACAATGGCAGTGAGTTTATACCTGAACGGGAGCGTCATTTAAAAATCATCGTAATAATCGTCTTCACTAATGCTGTTGTCATCGTTTGCTGATTGGTATTGCTGACCATGTTTGTTTTTATGTGATTCCAAGTCAAGAACCACTTTGTTGCTGATGAGTGAGAGGTTGACCGTTTGAGCTTGGTCAGTGATTGTTACGCGCTGTTGACTCTGCCCGCCAAAGATATGTGTGGTGTGCAGGGTGTATTGCCCATTGGGGATACCGTCAATTAGATATTTGCCATCATTTTTTGTCACATAGAAAAAATGGTTAGGCAATATGTGAATGTTACCCAGCATTTTTTTATGGATATTACAGTAAATATCTTGCGCGCCTAGGTCGGCAAAGGTGACCGTTCGCTTGTCATCTTTAGGGTATCGATCGAGGTCAAATTGTGTCGGCTTATCGGTTGAGAAAACATTGTGCTGTACTTTGTCCCTGTTCCAGAATTCAACAGATTGTCCTTTCACAATAGGCAGTACTCGAGGGAAAAACTGTTTGTTTTTTTGCACGTGAATCGCTGGTGTGCTCGGTGCTGGTGTCGTAATGCCAGTGAGGTAAATCAAGCTGTTTGCAAAGGAGTTTAAGGGGGTTTTACCATCAATTTCGAAGGCTGAAATTGTACCCGAAAGGTTGCCTGCAAATGTTGTTAGCGGCAACGTTAACAGTAAAAAAGCGCAAGTGATTTGGCCGAGTCTCATGGGGGTATCCAAAGCAAAGTGATGTTAGGCACTTTAGCAAAAACCCCGAACATTGAGTAGGAAAGCTTAAGAATTCTCGAATTTAACTTGCTCTTATAGGGTTGCAGCTTATAAACTTTTGCCCTTTACATGCTTTAAGAGAAGGATTTCACGTGTCTGATCATGACGAACGCCCCTATTCATCCGTTGTTGTAGACGGTGTTGAGCACGCCCCGAGCCGAGCAATGCTACGCGCGGTTGGCTTTGGTGATGCTGATTTTGAAAAACCTCAGATTGGTATTGCTTCTACATGGAGCATGGTCACACCTTGTAACATGCACATTAACCGCTTAGCTGAAGATGCTGCGCGTGGTGCTGATGAGGCTGGAGGCAAGAGCATTATCTTTAACACGATAACAATCTCTGATGGCATCTCAATGGGTACCCCAGGGATGCGTTATTCCTTGGTGTCACGAGAAGTTATTGCTGATTCAATTGAAACAGTAACGGCAGGCCAGGGCTTTGATGGGCTAGTCACCATTGGTGGTTGTGACAAAAATATGCCGGGCTGTGTTATGGCGATGGCACGGCTTAATCGGCCCTCAGTTTTTGTCTATGGCGGCACCATTAAACCGGGTGAAAAACGTCGGGATATCGTGTCTGTTTTTGAAGCCGTTGGCGAGTATGCTCGTGGGGATTTGAATGACGAACAGCTTTTAGAGGTTGAGAAAACGTCTATTCCAGGGCCGGGGTCATGTGGTGGTATGTATACTGCGAATACGATGGCATCGGCGATAGAGGCGCTGGGTTTAAGTTTACCGAACAGTTCTGCACAAGAGGCGGTGTCTAGCCAAAAAGAAGATGACTGCGTACGAGCAGGCGCGGCCGTTCTTGATTTAATTCATAAAGACATCAAACCCTCAGATATTTTAACCAAGCAAGCATTTGAAAATGCCATTGCCGTGGTTATTGCTATTGGTGGCTCAACT
>JABHGC010000263.1 GCA_018672285.1 Methylococcales bacterium | reverse complement strand
GTATGAGTTTACCAGAACAGCATGCTTAACGAATAAAATATTCCGCCAAGGTAGGTTAATGGCGTTAATACAAAGGAGGGAATAATCGAAATATCATCAAAACTTTTAGCGAACACGGCATTTAAAAAACCACCTAAGGAAAATAATACGGCTGTTAAAACGATGGTTGATATGGCAATAAACGGGTTCTCGATATGAAGATCGGTAAATAGAGAGGCGATCACGGTAACCACAACGCCAACGATTAAACCACGGCAAACACCGCCCATAACGTACCCAAATATAATGACAAAATTAGAGACAGGAGAGATCAGTAGCTCTTCAATATTATGATGAAATTTTGCACTATAAAAGGAAGAAACCACATTGCTATAAGCATTGGTGAGTACAGACATTAAAATAATGCCTGGAACGATATAGTCAATATAACTATGGCCGTCAATGTCATTCAGTTGTGAGCCAATTAACTCTCCAAAGATAATAAAGTATAAGGTCGTCGTCACCGCTGGAGGGAGGATGGTTTGCATCCATATCCGCATAAAACGTAATATTTCTTTGGTTATGATGGTCTTAAAGGCAATTAAGTTTAGCTGTATCATTATTGGGCAGAGTCCGCGTTAATTCTATTAATAAATAATTCTTCTAAACGGTTGTTTTTAGATCTCATGCCGGTGACTTCAATCTGCAGCTTGCTCAGTTCTTCAAACAGCGTATTGAGCGGGCGTGATTTTTCGAGTTCTACGTAAAATGAATGCTCATCAACCAGCTTTGTTGGTGCAATGGAAAGTGATGGTGGCGCGCTGAGCGGGTTGGAGGTCTCTATGATGAAACATTCCTTTTTTAAGCTGCTGAGTAAGTCTTTCATGCTGGTATTCTCGATGACTTTACCCTCAGAAATAATACCAATGTTACGGCATAACTGTTCGGCTTCCTCAAGGTAATGTGTGGTTAAAATAATCGTGGTACCACTGTTGTTTAATTCCGTGAGGTATTGCCATAAGCTGTGACGGATTTCGATATCAACACCGGCAGTGGGCTCGTCGAGTACCAGCAGTTTTGGCTGATGCATCAGTGCGCGAGCGATCATTAAGCGACGCTTCATGCCGCCTGAAAGCTGTCTGGCAGAGTCTTGTTTTTTTGCGCCAAGCCCTAATGCTTCTAGTAGTTCATGGGCGCGAGGGAAGGCAGTCGCTCTGTTGATGCCATAAAACCCTGCCTGATTCACCAGGATCTCGATAATGGGCTCAAAAATATTAAAATTAAATTCTTGAGGTACGAGGCCAAGTGATTGTTTTACTCGGGTGTTGTCGTTGTCTAGGTCGTGGCCAAAAACAGAAATTTGGCCTGACGTTTTATTCAGTAGTGAACAAAGGATGCTGATGAGGGTCGATTTTCCTGCGCCATTCGCACCTAATAACGCATAGAAATCACCTTCTTCGACATCCAGGTCAATGCCTTTTAAGGCGGTGACACCATTCTTATAGGTTTTAACAAGTTGTTTGACCGATAGTGCGTTCATGTGGAGTGCCTAAGCTAGCGTGAGCCATATTTAACAAGAGCGTGCCCTAAATTGCTTTTAGAGTGTGCAAGATAATCGCTGTTATGGCAATTGTTGTGGTGGGGTCATAACGTGTTGAACTATCCGGTCATTACAAAACTTTATAAAATAGGTTGCTAATTTTCTGATATCGAATTAGTATATACCGAATTGCAAGGATGCCGTTAGGACACGACAGGGTAGTTCAGTTAAAGGACCACCAAACGGACTTGGATTTATAGGATGTTGGCTAGGGAAGCCTCAACCCTTCGGGGGTGTTATGGATAACACATAAGGAAGCCGCTATGACATGGAAGTCCTCTTTTTTTCTCGCGTTTTTCTCTCTCTTTTCTCAAACAATCTCTGCTTGTGCCTGCTGTGGTAGTGAAAACACATGGTATCAAATAGACGTTACTGACTCAGAATACATCGCAAGCGTTATCAACGAACTCTCTTACACTCAAGCTGAATGGGTTTTTTACCCAGACGAGCAAGAAGGTCAGTTTCAGTCAGTTACAAAAACACCAACAGGCTGGGTTCTTTCATCAACAAAACATCAATGGGTATTTACCACTGATTCAAGCCAGCATCGTCTTGTTGATGTTTCATTTGTTGCACCTGAGTCATCCTCTCTAGGCAGTAGTCTGATTTATCATGAGTTGGTTATGTCCGGTACTGTTCTTATTCATAATGAGAAGATACCTGCAACGTTCATTATTCAAGGGTCTGGAGGCGCCTGCGTGGATGCAACGATGTTTAAACGGTTTATGCTGAAAACCAAAACAGGTTGGACGGCGTCTGGCAAAATTTTAACGCGCTAGGGAATTATTGTTGATCCTTAATGTCTGAGTCCTTAGGGTGGCAGTATTAATAACAAGGAAATGATCATGAACTACCGTTTTGCTATGGTATTATTTGCCATGCTTGCATTAACAGGTTGCGCGACCGCGGTTAATGTTGATTTTGATAAAACCACCAACTTCACCCAACTAAGAACTTACCTAATTGACCCTGTCCCTGATGTGGGTACGCGAGATACTCGCTGGAATAGCCCATTAGTCAATCAACGCATTATCCGAGTTGCAGGTTATATGCTCGATAGTAAGGGCTTTGTTCAAAAATCAGAAAATCCCGATTTTCGCGTCGTTTATAGGATAGATACTGCCCAAGAGCAAAGACAAAGCCAGTCTGGTTTTACTATTGGCGTTGGTAGTTTTGGTCGGCACTCAAGCGTTGGCACAGCATTTAATGTACCGACAGGTGATGTGCAAACAATTGATCGTGGTGTTTTAACGATTGATATCGTGTCGGCACGAACAGGCGCATTGGTTTGGAGAGGGTCAAGTAGTCGACGGATATTTAACGGCAGCACACCAGAGGCAAAAGATACTTTGGTTTTTGAAATCGTGACTGAAATTTTAGAAAAATTCCCACCAATACCAAAGCTGCCGTAAAGGCTGCTTCTTAAAATGCCTAAACAACCTATGTTTTATATTGGCCAAATTGTACATCACTTGAAATATGACTATCGTGGTGTGATTTTTGATATTCACCCTGAATATCAAAATACAGATGCATGGTATGAAAACGTGGCTAAAAGCAAGCCGCCAAAAGATCGGCCGTGGTACCATCTGTTGGTGCATGATGCCTATCATGCGACGTATGTTTCTGAGGTACACCTTGAACCTTGCCTTTTACAAACCGACATTGTTCACCCTGATTTGAATAAATATTTTGGTGTGTTTGATGGTGGGCGGTATTTGTTAAAGCAGCGCTTGAGTTAAGCTTTTATCTCAAGTTTCTAAGCGCTCAATATTACCTCAGGCTTACATCTCATTAAATAAAAGTAACTTTAGACTATGGGTCCAGCGCTTGCATGGGCTGGTTTAATACGTCTTTAACGCGTTGAGATAATAATAGGTAGATAACCAAAATAATGGCAAATACGGTCTGTAAAACCAACGAAAAAGAGCCGTAATACGTGTACCATGAAAG
>JABHGC010000126.1 GCA_018672285.1 Methylococcales bacterium | reverse complement strand
ATCCATTTGTCATTATTATTACCGCACATAGCGACCAAGATCAGCATGTTGGTTACGATGCAGGTGCTGATGATTTTTTAACGAAACCCATTCATGAGATGGATTTGTTGATGCGGTTGCGCTCATGTGAACGCATTATACATTTGCAGCGTCATGAGCTGAAGTTACAGCAAAAATATTATGCCTCGAATAAGCAGCTGAAAATACAGAATGTTAATTTAGAGCACACAATGCAGTCACTTCGTACTACTGAAGAGAAATTGCAAAATTCATTGTTGGTTGCAAGTGAAGCAAAGCGGACAAAAAGTGCATTCCTTGCCAATATGAGTCATGAATTACGAACCCCTCTCAATGCAGTGATTGGCTATGCCGATATTTTGATGGAAGAAATGGAGGAAGGAGGGAGCGCTGAGTGGCTGAACAGTATGGGGAAGGTTTCTCGGTCAAGTCATCATTTATTACTCATGATCAATGATTTGTTGGACATCTCAAAAATTGAAGCGCGTACGATGAGGCTTAATGTTGAAGAGTTTGAACTCATCGAGTTAGTACACGATGTTGTTCACACGATTGAGCCGATTATTAAGGAAAATGATAATCACTTTGAGTTTGAGGTCGGTAATGTGATTGCCCACATGGTGTCAGACCCTGTTCGGGTAAAGCAAGTGCTCTATAACCTGCTGAGTAATGCGGCAAAATTCACTAAAAAAGGGACGATTAGGCTGGTTATTACTGAGAAAAAATTTCAAGAAGGAAAGTGTTTGACGTTTGAAGTGTCAGACACTGGCATTGGTTTAAGTCAGTCTCAGATGGCCAATATTTTTACCGCATTTGCCCAGGTTGACCCAAGCTCGACTCGTGAATACGGCGGTGTCGGGCTTGGGCTGGCAATCACACAGCACCTTTGTGAGATGTTAGGGGGAAGTATTGATGTGGCCAGTGAAAAAGGTAAAGGGGCAACGTTCACTGTGAAGCTTCCAGTAGAGCATGCTGCACCTACTGATGACAGTATTGACGGTGTTGATGGTGATGATGACTGGATGCATATATAAATTGATTTAGCTGTCGTAGCTAAATGTAATTTCGTAGCCCGCGTATTTTCTTAGGTTGATGACGCCGATATCAAATATAAGATACTGACCCTTGATACCTTGCAGGCTACCCTCAAGCGTGGGTTGCTTGTCTAAATTGAGCGAAGTTACCTTTACTGGGTATTCTAAAACAGGGTAGTGAATGGTTGTCACGGTACCACTTAGCTCCCTCCAAGAGGTTGTGTGTTCTATTTCTTCTGCATATTGATCAATTAATATTTGTTTTTGTTCTACAAGGTCAATATCTGTCGTGACATTCTTGAGCATGTTACGCCAATTTGTTTTGTCGTTTACTGACCGGCCTATAATGACTTCAATTAAGCCTGCATGATGGCGATGGCCAACCTGAATTAAAGGAATGGCAGCTCGTGCGCCTTGGTCGATCCACCTTGTCGGGATCTGAGTCTGGCGGGTAATGCCGACTTTTAAGCCTGATGTGTTGGATAAATAAATAATATGTGGAGAGAAGCAATTATCTTGCGCCCAAGTCTCGTCTCGGCAGGTCCCGGCTTCATAATGGCATTTTTCTGGGCGAACGATGCAGATATCACATTCAGCCAGTTTTTGAGCGCAAGGAAAGCAGTAACCCTGGCTGTAACTTTTTTTGATGTCACGGGCACAATGAATGCACTGAATTTTGCCTGTAAACTGCAGCTTGCACGTTTTTCCAAGTAGCGGGTTTAAAGGGATGAACTGGTCGCCGATGGGCAATTTGTATTGAACGGGATTTTCGAGCGTGGAATGTAATTTACGGATGTTACCTGTGATCATTGTTTGGGCCATAACCAAGCTGCGCCTCTAACGCCGCTTGAGTCTCCATGTTGGGCTTGAGCGAATTGGGTTAATACAGTGTCTGAGAATAAATAGGCTTGTAATCGTTCCGGTGTATTGTTTATGAGTCTTGTCATATTGGATAAACCGCCACCAAGCACAACCATCTCAGGATCGAATACATTGATGATGCTTGCGATGGCTCTTGCAAATTGGTCTTCATAAGCCTGCAAGGTTTGTTCTGCGGGTGCGTTGCCGGTCGTGGCGAGTTGATGAATTTGTTTGGCATTAATATGCTGTTGATGAAGTGATTTATGCGTATTACTTAAGCCTATGCCAGATAAATAGGTTTCAATGCAGTTTGTTTTACCACAATAACAAGCGCGAGGGTTGCCATCTTGCTCTGTCTGCCAGGGGAGAGGGTTGTGGCCCCACTCTCCGGTAATGGCATTAGGGCCTTGCAAAAGTGTTTTGTTAATCACTAACCCACCCCCTGTGCCGGTACCAATGATGACACCGAATACACTGTTGGCATTGACGGCGGCACCATCAATTGCTTCGGATAAGGTGAAGCAGTCGGCGTCGTTAGCGATGCGAATGTCTCGGTCTAGTCTCTGTTGTAAGTCTTGGAGGATAGGTTGGCCATTCAGGCATGTTGAGTTGGCGTTACGTAATTTACCGGTAGCAGGAGAAAGTGCGCCTGGTGTTGCAATGCCGACCGTTGTTGATGTTGAAAGTGATTGCTCGGCGTCAAGCACCATATTGGTAATGGTGTTTAAGGTGGTGTGGTAATCCCCTTGTGGGGTATCTTGGCGGAACCGAGTGAGTTGTTGCCCTGATTCATCCAGGGCGATCAACTCAATCTTGGTGCCACCAAGGTCAATGCCAATACGTACCGACATTAGGCGCTTTGCTGTACCGGTTCTTCATTGTCAGTAGGCATGGTTGGTTTGTTGCGAGTAGCCTCTGCTGCAGCTAGGAAGGCATCAGGTGCGTTCTCCGCTTTTTCACCAGAAGGGTCAGTGAACACATTGTTGAGTGTTTGCACGTACTCATCTGTTGATAGCAGTACGGTTTCAACTTGCTTGCGAGATTTTCGGTTCCAGCCAGCAGGTGATTTTGAAAAAGTGCTTCTCCAAAAGCGGATGTTTTTGGCAAAAGCGGACGAGAGGTTACCTTTGAAGCCTGAGTCTGGTGTGAGCTTAGACAGTTGCTTCATGATGCCTTTGGCCATGAACTTGCGAATGCTAAAATGAATGCCGATCACACTTGCAAGCACGATACCGCAGGTAATATAGATGGTGGTTGGGCTGTTTAAGAAATTATCGAGCCATGGGGCAACAAAACTGATGCCTTCCCAGTAGTTGAGCTTGATGCTAAGTGCGATTAAGCCAATGGTGATTAATCCAAAGACGATGCCATCTCCCCACATGACGCGTTTGTGCCAGGTGTTTAAACTTTCTTGTAGTTTAGGCAAATCTTGGAGCTCAATATCTTTGGCCGTTTTTTCCAGTGCGCTGATAATTCGGTAAGCGCGCTCAATTTCAACTTGTTCCATGCGGTTATGGATTTCATTCAGGTCTTTATCGCGCTTAGATTCAAAACGTTTACGCAGTTGTTCGTCTTCTATTGGGTTGGCAGCATCTGGGTTGTAGATGGTGTAAAAACGGCCCGCTGTTAGACCACACTCAGCCATTGCTCTATTCCAAGAGGCAACGATATCTTCAGGGTTATCTTCTTTGGCACTGGTGTCAATTTGGTTCAAGATATACATGAACTTGCCAGAATCAGCACGATGAATGGTGTCTTCAACTAAGTGTTTTAATGTGTCCTTCATGGCGCCAGGTTCTGGGTGGCGTGCATCGAAAAACACTAAGACTAAATCAGAAAGATCCATGATGTGGTCGGTGATGCGTAAAGTAGAGGTGCGCTGTTTGTCTGCATCAAAACCTGGAGAGTCAATAATGATTTTGTTTCTTAGGCGGTCACTTGGGCAGGTTCTCATTTGTAAATAAGCATCAATTCGGTCGCCTTCGCCTGGGGCAACTTTTTCTAGTTCGTCACTGATTTGGTAAAATGGAAATCGTGGGTCTGCGTCGAGGGCAACGCCTGGGAGTTCTTGGGGTTCCCCTTGGGTGTGGCAAATGACGGTGAACTTTTCATCTACAGCTTGGTTGCCAGAGCGTTGAAGTTTGTACTTTATATAGTAATTGATGAAGCTAGACTTGCCTGCGGAAAAGGTGCCGACAATAGAGATCATTGGCCACCAAGGAATCTGGTTGGCAAATGATTCGTCTTTTTCAAGTAGGCCCATTCTGTGTGCAACTTGATCGAGTTGGCGAAAGCTTTGTACGGCGTGAAGTAAAACCGGGTTTTCTTCTTTTAAATGTGACTCTAAGCTTTGCAGGCGGTTGTCAATTGGCTTTCCGTTGGACATGAGCGTTTCCTTGTCAGCAGACTATTTTTATCATTGGGGAACCTGATGCCAGACTATACTACGGCCTGCTTGACGCTTGTAGTTTGGTTTGTTAGCATATTCTAAATTAATAGAGGGTGAACAAAGTACATCCCGACAAAAAAATAATATCTACTTTCGCTTAATTTTGTCTATGCTTATTTATACGGATTTAATACAACGAAATGTAATAAAAAGACGCGTCAGAATCGCACTTTAAAACTCTCTCTATAAACTTAGAAACGTTTGAATATAAACAACTATTAACCATCCACTATGGTTGGACTAAGTGGTTTATTGTTGCTACGATCCAAGTACTTACATGAAGGATTCATGTGGGGTATGGATAAAAATAATGGCAATTTAACCACGGTCTAGGAGGATCGATATGTCAGAATTATTTTCTGCAGATTGGATGGCACAGTACGTTGAAGAGTGGAATGGCGAAGCGGATTTAACCGATGCGTTAGGAAAAATTGGGTTTTCATCTGTGATTGCTTATGGCATTGATGGTGAAGAAAAACCAAGGGGTTTTATTAGCGTTGAGTCTGGTAAAGCAGTTGAATCAGGGTCTTATAATGACCAAGACGTCAACTGGGATTTGCGAGCAAGTGAAGCGCAATGGCAAAAATGGATGAGCAAACCACCCGGTATGATGGGTTTAGGTGCTGCATATACGACTCGCAAGTTAAAATTTGAAGTGGGTGATTATACGGCAATGATGAAGCAACCAGCAATGGCCGGTCCATTCATTAAAACCTTTACTATAATGGGTAAGGTTTAAGACTTGTTGCTGAGAGTGTTAAAACAAATTAATTAGGTAATTCCACACGAGGTATTCAACCAATGCAAAGAAAATTTTTATCTTTGATTATTGCAGGCGCACTTGGGCTTTCTGCGATGTCCGTCTCTTTACAGAGCCAGGCGAGCGCAGAAGGTGGCACATATACTGTTAAACTCAGTAGTGAGCCGAGCCTTGTTGTCTTAGGTGGAACCGTCATACCTTATAAAGATGTGACACTCTCAGCACAAATTCCAGGCAGGGTGATGTATATTGCCGGTGTGGAAGGGAGTAATTTCGTGAAAGGCACCGTTTTGGTTGCCGTTAGCGAAGATGAGCTAACCGCTCAGCGTGAAGTGGCACAAGCGGCTTTATCCAGCGCACAAGCCCAGTTGCGAAATGCCAAAGTACAGCATCAACATGAGTTGTATGGCACTAAATCAAACATGATGACCAAAAACAGCCCATTCGAAATGATGAATGGTTGGATGCCTCAAAATAACAGTAACAACTATGCTGATCGAGCGCGTTCGGTAGCCGGTGTTCAGGCGGCTCAAAGTCAGGTTAATTCTGCGATTTCTCAGATACAAGGAATTGATGCCAAGCTTAGGGATGCAAAAAGTGTCGCCCCTATAGATGGTGTGGTCGTGAAAAAATACATCGAAGTAGGGGACACAGTGCAGCCGGGGCAACCATTGCTTCAATTCTCAGATATTAAATTTTTACAAATCAAAGTAAAAGTGCCTGCGCGTCAAGTTGAAAACGTGAAAGAGGGTATGTACTTTGAAGCTCGATTAGATGTACAAGAAAATAAGGTTGTTCCCGTTAGGGTTGCACAAGTTCATCCACTTGCTGATGAACGCCATACCGTGACTGTGAAGCTCGATTTACCTCAGGGGAGTTCTGCAGGTCCTGGTATGTACGCAGAAGTCATGATTCCTGATTTAACCCGAGACCCGGTTAATGTCGCAAAAATTCCTAAATCTGCCATTCGTTGGCGTGGAAGCTTACCTCAAATATACGTACTGAAGAAAGATGGTAAACCCGCATTAAGAGCTGTTCGTATTGGTGAGCAAGTGGGTGATGATTACATTGTTCTTTCTGGCGTGAGTGAAGGTGATGTCATTTTAACCAATCCTGACAGGCGTGCAGTCAATCAGCGTTGGGATCATAAATAATCGTTCAATTTTCTTTTTTCTTTGTTGGTCATTATCAGTATTAGCTGATGATGGCTTAAATTTTTCTGGCTTAGGGCAATTACATGGCTGATCAAAAAGGCGAAGTCGATCTAGGGATTGCGGGTTCAGTAGCGAAAGGTTTTATTACCTCGCCATTGTCTCCCTTACTCTTTTTTGCAATGTTGGCACTCGGAATGATGGGGTTGGTATTAACACCTCGTCAAGAAGATCCACAAATATCTGTACCAATGGTAGATATCCAGGTGATGTATCCTGGTGCTTCTGCTGAGCAAGTTGCGAGTTTGGCTATCGAGCCATTAGAGCGAATTGTGAGTGAGATACCTTCGGTAGATCACGTTTACTCTGCAAGTCAGCAGGGTATGGGTATTGTGACCGTACAGTTTGAAATTGGCGAGGATATGAATCTCTCCATTACCAAACTTCGGGCGCATGTTGGCTCTTATATGCACGAGATGCCGCCAGGTGTGATGCCGCCAGTGATAAAGTCCAAAGGAATCGATTCGGTTTCGGTGGTGAATAT
>JABHGC010000254.1 GCA_018672285.1 Methylococcales bacterium | reverse complement strand
GACGACTGGATGAGTTGAAGGGTAAAATACAGCGTTTAGGCAATATCAATTTAGCGGCCATTGATGAATATAAAGAAAAATCAGAGCGTTTAACCTATCTGGAAGAACAGTTTGCAGACCTTACAGAGTCTTTGCAAATGCTTGAATCTGCCATTCAGAAAATTGACAAGGAAACACGGGCGTTATTCAAAGAAACCTTTGAAGCGGTGGATTCAAAGCTCAGAGAAAAATTCCCCAAACTGTTTGGCGGCGGCAGTGCTTACTTGGAATTAACAGGTAATGACTTGTTGGATACCGGGGTAACCATTATGGCGAGGCCACCAGGAAAGCGGAATAGTACAATACACTTATTGTCTGGTGGTGAGAAAGCACTGACAGCCATTGCCTTGGTTTTCTCTATTTTTGAGCTAAATCCTGCCCCATTTTGTATGTTAGACGAAGTTGATGCACCGCTCGATGAGGCCAATGTTGGTCGTTACTCACAATTAGTAAAAGAAATGTCGAGTCAAGTACAATTTATTTTTATCACGCATAATAAAGCCACCATGGAGATTGCACACCAGCTCTCAGGCGTGACAATGCACGAGCCAGGTGTGTCACGAATTGTCTCTGTGGATGTAGAGGAAGCCGTTGAGCTAGCGGCAATGTAAGCGAAATAACCTTGTTGGGTATTGATATTTTTGGATGCCTGATTATAATCGTTTATATCACCCAAAATAATAATAAAAAAGGAGTGAACCTCAATGGAACCCGATATTTTACGTCTAGTGCTGCTTGTGTTTGCAGTTGTGAGTGTCTTCACAATCTTTATGTGGGACAAAATTAGGCGCCGAAGCAAAGATGAGTCCGAAGTGATGATGGGCTTCAATGGTGATGCTCCTGACATCTTATTAGATGATAAGCAAAAGCCGTCATTAAATACTCAAGCCAAAAAGATGACACTGCCTTCTTTTAGCAGTAAAAAAGTGGTACCGAAGTCTTATCCCAAAACCAAATTAGATTATTCTAAAAAAGATCTGTCTTTTGTTGATGATGATATTGAAGAGCCTGCGCCTGCGGCGGCGATTGAAGAACCCGTCGATGAAGTTGTCACGCCGAAAGAGAAGCCAAAGCTACAGGATAAAATTATTGCGCTGAGTGTGATTGCCGAACAAGGTAAAATGTTGTCTGGCCAAGGTATTCAGGATGCAATTGACGAAGAAAAATTGCAGTTCGGCGATATGAAAATTTTCCACCGGATACATAAAGATGGTAAGTCTGTCGTATTTAGTATGATCAACATGGTTGAGCCGGGCTGTTTTGAGTTAGATACATTAGCGGAAATGGAAACGCCAGGCATTACCTTCTTTTTGCAGTTGCCCGGGCCTCAAGACAGTATGGCGATGTTCTCTGACATGTTGTTTACGGTTGAGCGTTTTGCCTCTTGCCTAGGTGCAGATGTCGTTGATGGCAGACGTGTCAAACTGACTAAATCAACACTGCAGACCATGCAAGATGAGATTGTGCAGTTTGACCATGAAGTGAGAATGCAAGCGCAGCTGTAACATTTTTGCGTATTAAAAAGCGGGTTGCCTATGCTGTGGGCAGCCCGTTTTTTTTGCGTTAAATTTGAGCGACTGGTTGGGCAAGCTTACCTTCTTCATAGTTGACCTCAATCAGTAAGCTGCTCACAATAGGCGATGCTTAAACTTAGAAAGGATGCCAAGTGAATAGCCGAGCGCAAACCATTGCCAAACACGCCGTACTCAAAGTGCTAACTGTCACTGAGGTGTTAAATATACTTGATCGTAAACAGCCCATCAGTGCGCTAAATGATGCTGCTTTATTTGAATTTTGTGAGGTGGCAAATGCCTGTTACCGAGCAGGTTCACCGATTGTCTCCGATGCGGTTTATGATCATGATTTTTTGGCCGAGGTAAAGCTACGCGACCCAAGCCATGGTTTGCTGACGAGTATGGATGCAGAAGGGCAAGCTTTTGAAGGGGCGAAAGTTGAGTTGCCTGCGCCTATGTTGTCCACTGATAAAGCATATAGTGTTGCGGAAATTGAAAAGTGGTTTGACCGGCTGATTAAGGCGGCAGCTGAGATTGATGTAGCGGTCACTGACTTAAATATTCGAGTCACACCTAAGTTAGATGGATTTGCAGGGTATGATGATGGCCATACCCTATACACCCGTGGAGATGGCCGGCGGGGGACGGATATTAGCCGGGTATTCGAGCGTGGTTTGCCTGTATTTGGAAATGGTGAGCGGGGTCAGGGGCCAGGTGAAATTGTGGTGACCAAATCGTATTTTGAAAGCCATTTGTCGGATTATTTTGAGTTTGCCAGAAATTTTCAAGCCAGTTTAATCAAAGAAAAAGCGTTAGAAGTACATGCCGAGGCGGCGATATCAAATAAAGCGGCATTTTTTGTGCCCTTTGCTCAGCTGCCAGCATGGGAGGGCAGTATTGAGGTGCTTCGTGACTCTTTTGAGTCCGTGATGGAGGCCGCATGGGAGAGTGTTGATTTTGATGTGGATGGGGTGATTCTTGAGACAACACATCAACGTGTTAAAGCGCATATGGGCGCAAACCGAAAATATCACCGCTGGCAAATTGCACTCAAGCAAAATGCGGAAACCGCGGAAGTAATGGTCTTAGCTGTGACTCCGCAAACGGGGCGAACTGGCAAGGTGACGCCAGTGGCAGAGCTTGAACCGACTCAATTAAGCGGTGCGACCATACGCCGGGCAACCGCGCATCACTACGGTATGGTGAAAGCGGATGGGATTGGCCCGGGCGCTAAAATTGTTTTAACCCGTAGTGGGATGGTGATTCCTAAAATTGAACAAGTGCTGGTGCCCGTGGTGCCAGACATTCCCGAAGCCTGCCCGAGTTGTGGTCATACCTTAGTGTGGGACTCTGATGCCTTGTATTGTCCTGATTCAATTAATTGCCCTGCCCAAGTGGCCAATTCAATGGAGTATTTTTTTAAAACCATTGCCAATATTGATGGCTTTGGGATGGCTACAATCGAGAAGCTTTATCAGAATGGTTTGAGAAAAGTGAGCGATATTTACGCGATGACCTTTGAGCAATTACAGTCCTTTGGTTTTGGTGATAAAACTGCCCGTAATTTACTAGATGAGTTACAGCGTAGCCTTCGCGACCCTATTGAGGATTGGCGTTTTTTAGGGGCATTTGGTGTGCACAGAATGGGGGGCGGTAACTGTGAGCGGTTACTTCAAGCCTACCCAATGCCAACCTTGTTTACTCTGGATGAAGCTCAAGTCGCTGAAATAGACGGCTTTGCAGAATTGTCAGCACAATTCGTGGTGCAGGGGCTTGAGAGTATTAAGGCTGAGTTTGATCTGTTATATGGGCTTAATTTTAACTTAGAGAAAACAGAATTGTTATCAGAGGCTGATGGTGGCGATTCACCTTTATTTGGCAAAAATGTGTGTTTTACAGGCAAGATGTTGCAAGGCTCACGTGATGACATGAAAAAACAGGCGAAAAAAATGGGGGCAAAGGTCTCAGCTTCTGTGACAGGGAAAACACATTTTTTAGTGATAGGTGAAAAAGTGGGGGCCACTAAAATCAAAGCCGCTACAGATAAGGGGGTGAAAATCCTGACTGAAGTTGAATATTTGACTATGATTAAATAGGTATGGTTTTACTTTAGGTGCCCTTTGAACAACCCCATCAATAATACTGACGACTGGACTCGGAATTGGCAGCGCAGAATTGCGGTACGTATTACCTCTATTGTGCTTTGGTCACTGGGTTTTGTGTGCCTCGGTGTCGTGGCTATCTTTATCTCCAAAGTGGAAAAAGGTGTCGAGCTTGATTACCAAAAAACCTTAGACCGTATTGCTTACCATACCATTTCATTGTTAAACCAAACGGGTGTTTGGGACAGTGCTGCACTCATTGAAAAGCTCAATAGCAACGTCATGGGAGAGTTGGCTCGAGTTGATATTTCCACGGCAAAAGGCCAGGTATCAAATGGGTTGTCACCCTTTGCTGAAGAATCAACGACGTTGTTGGTGCCCTTTGTTTGGCGTGATGGTGCTCATGATGTCATTAAGGTCGTGGGGACGCATCTCAGTAAAGAACAGACGATACGAAAAAGACAAGTACAGATGGTGCTGGTGTTTGGTGGTAGCATTATTCTGTTTGGTTTGGCATTGACTTGGGTCATTGATAAAAACGTCCGCAGGCCATTTGAAGTATTAATTGGTGCAACACAATCCTTTTCCAATGGTGCACGAGATGTGAGAGTGGATTTAGATCGCTTTGATGAATTTGGCGTTCTGGCAAATTTTTTCAATGATATGTTAACCAAAGTGCAAGAAAACGAAGCCAGCCTGAACCGTGAAGTGAATGAGAAGCAGCAAGCGTATAAAGCATTGCAAGAACACCGTGATCACTTAGAAGAAATTGTGAAGGAGCGAACGGCTGAATTAGAAGTGGCACATGATCAGGCGATGGCGGCGAGTAATGCGAAAAGTTCATTTTTGGCCAACATGAGTCATGAAATAAGGACGCCACTGACTGCCATTATCGGATTTGCTGAAACGCTATTAGATCACTCGGTGGATAATAAGGTAAAACTACAGGCATCAGAGACCATCATGCGTAGTGGGCGTCATCTATTGGGGGTGATTAATGATGTGCTCGATTTGTCTAAAATTGAAGCGAATAGGCTCGATATCGAGGTATTGCCCGTTAACTTGTTTCAACTTGTGACCGATGTTGCCTCTGTTATTGAGCTGCAAGCTGAAGGCAAGTCATTGCAGTTTGAGGTGGTTTATCAGTATCCATTGCCAGCAAAAATTTCTACAGACCCAACTCGGTTAAAGCAAGTACTCTTAAACATACTCAGTAACGCGGTTAAATTTACCGACCACGGTGGCGTTCGAGTTGAGGTTTCATACCTTCCTGATGATGCAAGAATTAAATTTGCGATTATCGATAGTGGTATTGGTCTTAAGCCTGATCAGGTTGAAAAGTTATTCACGCCTTTTGTGCAAGGTGACTCATCGACGAATCGTCGCTATGGCGGGACAGGTTTAGGCTTGCATATTTCGCGGCAATTGGCTGAAATGATGGGGGGGGGAATCCGCATTGAAAGCTCCTATGGTTTAGGCAGTCGGTTTGAAGTGATTATTGATGCAGGGCACTTGAGTGGTGTTCATTTTGTGCAGGGCGCACATGAGATTACTGTGGAGACCACCACATTGTCCTCAGGGGGGGTGCCAACGCTCAGTGGTCGAGTTTTGTTGGCTGAAGATAATATTGATAACCAGCACTTAATTTCTTTGTTGATTCGTAAAACTGGCGCCATTGTGGATATCGTGAATAATGGTCAGGAGGCTGTTACGGCGATTAGTAAGCAGCAGTATGATTTGGTGCTAATGGATATTCAAATGCCAACAATGGATGGCATGCAGGCGACAGAAGTCATTCGACTGTCAGGAAATGATATTCCGATTGTTGCGCTAACAGCAAACGTGATGAAAGATGATGTGGATAAATACATGTCTATAGGGTTTACTGGGCATTTATCGAAACCGATTGAACAGGTCATTTTTTATCGAACATTAGCGTCTTATTGTGCGGCATCCGGCGCGCAAAATACCGCTGAGTCTGTTTCGCCTGTTGTTGATGTTCAGCATCGTGTCAGTGATGTATCCAGTGATTTTCAAAACCCGATGTTAGAGGATGCTGACTTTGGTCCCTTGGTTTTGAAATTTTTGAAAGGCTTGCCAGAGGTGTTGTCCTGTTTAACCTCTGCTGTACGCAATGAAGATTGGCTGGCAGTATTGGACTATGCACACTCTATAAAAGGCAGTGCAGGCAATTTTGGGTATCATGATTTAACCCGTTTTGCGACAGATTTAGAGACTCAGGCTCGCAGTAATGACGTTGCAAACGTGCCAGAAAGTTATGATCGTCTATTAGCCCATGCAAATAAAATATTGGCATTGCACGGCTAGTACAGGGCTGCGGGTAAATTGCAGGGTTTTTCCTTATGGCCTAAAATATATTTTTTTGTAATAAATGAGTTGGGTGATTTTCAAGACCTGCTACACTCTTAAAGTGAGCAAGACTAACAATAATAAGAAAATTTGCGCATGAGCACATCAGAAGATAATGAAAACAAGTCACTTGTGGATATGTTTGATGGAAACATCGATCTAATCGTCCAGCGCGCCAGACATAATGAACAAATGATGACGCGCTTCCAAACTTACGAAGTCGAGCTTCTCAACGCTGAAACATTACGCAGTTTAGTGGAAGTTGTTTTGGTCAATGGTAAGCGACATTTTGGCCTGGACACCATTACCATGGTGCTGCTTGATCCTGACGCCGAGTTAAAGCGCTTGCTGACGATGGAAGGTTTGGCGCTACGTAAATTTCCTAACTTAATGTTTACTCGATCACTGGATGTGTTTGAACCGTTATGTCTCTCTGAGCAGCCTCAGCTGGGTGTGTATGAGGCTGACCGGCATGCAAGATTATTTCCTCAATACCCTCGTATACCTGCTAGTGTGGCTATATTGCCTTTGGTGAGGTTTGGCCGATTGGTGGGGAGTATCAATTTTGGTAGTAACCAGAAAGATCGTTACACGCCGCAATTGGCAACCGATTTTTTAGAGCACCTTGGGCGAATCTTTGCCATCTGTATTGAGAGCACTCAAAACCATTCTAAATTGATTCGTACTGCACTCACGGATAATTTGACTTCGGTGCATAACCGCCGTTTCTTTGACCAACGTTTAGGGGAAGAAGTGAATAGGGCGCAGCGTCGATGTGAGCCGCTATCTTGCCTGTTTATGGATATCGATTTCTTTAAAAAGGTTAATGATACTTATGGTCACTCTGTTGGTGACTTTGTGTTGGCAGACGTGGCAGCAAGAATTACACCACAACTTAGGCAGTGTGATGTGCTGGCAAGATATGGTGGTGAAGAATTTGTCGCGCTATTGCCACATACCCGAGAAGGGTTGGCCACAGAAGTTGCAGAGCGCGTGCGTAACACCATTTGTGAGACGCCAATTCAATTACCTGATGGTCGGCGGTTAGAGATTACCATGTCAGTGGGTGTGGCATCCTTAATGGACGATAATAACTGTACCTACTCTGGTGAAATGTTGCTGAAAACAGCTGACGCCGCTTTATATCAAGCGAAAGATACGGGGCGAAATAAAGTCGTCTACTTTGAGCAGTCACAAATTATGCAAGATGTTGTATAATCCGTTTTTTTAAAGCGGTACGATGTTATGCAATCAGCGGACAAATACTGGGCCGTTATACCTGCAGCAGGCGTTGGTCAACGCATGCAAGCCAATCAACCTAAGCAATATCTAAAGATACAGGGTCGAACCGTCCTAGATTGGACAATCTTCCGATTACTGGAAACGCAATTATTCACAACCATAGTAGTGTCATTGTCTAGTGAGGATGCTTACTGGTCTGAGAGTGAGTATGCAAGCCACCCTGATGTCATTCGAGCACCTGGTGGGGCAGAGCGGTCTGATTCTGTGAGGCAAGGCTTGGCGCAGTTATTGCCCATTGCAGCCTCAAATGACTGGGTCTTGGTGCATGATGCCGCAAGGCCGTGTGTGGCTTCTGGTGATATTCGCAAGTTAATCTCACTGGTTGTTGCAGGTTTTGATGGTGGCCTGCTCGGGTCACCTGTCGCAGATACATTGAAACAGGTTTCGCAATCGAGTTCTTTGGTCGAAAGTACCCTGGATCGTACCACCATCTGGCGCGCATTTACCCCGCAAATGTTTCGCCTTAAATCACTTTACAGTGCTTTGGTTGAGGCTCAAAGACAGGGCTGGGAAATAACAGATGAAGCCAGTGCTATGGAGCGAGTGGGGGTCTTGCCACTGATGGTGGAGGGGAGTAGTGACAACATTAAGATTACTCGGCCCGAAGATTTGCAATTGGCTCAAAACATATTGAGTGCTAAGGGATAATGATGAGAATTGGACAAGGTTATGATGCTCACCGCTTTGAGTTAGGTAAGCCACTCGTGCTCGGAGGTGTTCGGGTTGAGCATGACGCAGGCTTGCTTGCACACTCGGATGGTGATGTGTTAATTCACGCGGTGTGTGATGCGTTGCTAGGTGCAGCAGCATTAGGGGATATTGGGCAGCATTTTTCAGACCAAGATGCTGCTTTTGAAAATATTGACAGTCGGGTGTTGTTGAGAAAAGTCGTCGAGTTGATTGCCGAAAACGGCTTTGCTGTCGGTAACGTTGATAGCACGATCGTCGCTCAGAAGCCAAAGTTGGCAACATACGTTTTGCCGATGAGAGAAGTGTTAGCGCAAGATTTAAAGGTGCCAGTCTCCAGTGTCAGTATTAAAGCGACCACAACTGAAAAAATGGGGTTTACAGGTAGGGGTGAAGGTATTGCCGCTCAGGCTATTGTGTTACTTGTGGAGGCAACATGAGCTGGAAGACGGTCGAGTCATTAGCAAGGGCGCACCAGATGTCGCCAAAACCGGCGGCAATAAAAAGCCAATTCAGTGATTTTATTGTCAATGAAATATTATTAGAGCCTCCTACAGGGAGTGGGGGTCATCTATACCTCCATATTAGAAAAACCAATGCGAATACTTTGTGGGTGAGAGATCGGTTGGCTGATTTTGCAGAAGTGGCATCACGTGATGTCGGTTATGCAGGAATGAAAGACCGGCACGGGGTGACAACTCAGTGGTTTAGTGTACCGGTTGGGGCGAAAGCACTTGATTGGTCTAGTTTTTCGGCGGAGGGTGTTGAGCTATTGACGTCATCCCCTAGCCGTAAAAAGCTCCAAGTTGGGATGTTGTCCGGTAACCAGTTTGAGATTATTTTGCGCGATGTTCAGGCAACACAAGATGAATTGGCGCCGGTCTTTAAAGCGATAGCCGAGCAAGGTGTGCCAAATTACTTTATGGAACAACGCTTTGGTCATGGGCTAGGGAATCTCGATAAGGCCATGCAGCTGTTTGAGCGAACCATTCGGGTGAAGCAAAAGAAACAGCGAGGCTTGTACTTGTCGGCAGCAAGGTCTTACTTGTTTAATTTGGTTCTGGATTCCCGAGTTTTAAGTGGCGCTTGGCGTCAAGACAAAGCGGGTGATGTGCTCGACGATGGGGTGGTGACAGGCCCTATGTGGGGGCGGGGGCGTTTGTCGAGCGCTGAAGGGGTCGCTGAATTGGAGATGGCTTGTGTGGCTGAGCATCCAGTCTTCACCGATGGTTTGGAGCATGCAGGGCTTTCACAGGATCGTCGGGTTTTGGCGTTGAGCGTGCAAGATTGGCAGACTGAGTGGGTTGAGCCCTCAGTATTGAAGTTGAGCTTCTCCCTCAGGTCTGGTGCGTACGCAACCGCTGTGTTGCGGGAGATATGCGTGGCACTTTGATGTTTAATTCTTTTTGTAATAAAATTTGATATTATCTTGTTGTCTCTGTGGTTGTTCTGTTATTGTTACTTGCTTAATATTCCACTAAATAGTGTTTTACGGTTAGGAGATTAAGTTATTTTCCACCCCATGATTACCATTTTTCTTTTTTTTACGGTCGTTTTACTGGTGAATACACTGGTTTTTGTGGGTCTAGTGAAAGGGGTTGAAGACTCAGTGTTTCTGACGCCGCCGGTATTGACGATCAGCGTTATGTTTGTTTTGAGTGTGTCTGTTATTGGCTTGGCTCTGCGTGTAATTTCTAAGCAAAATACCGTTAAGCTGAAAACGCTACGAGATAATGCCACTTCTGTTGTCGCACAAAATGATCTAGTTGACGTGGTTGCGGACCAGCCAGATGAGGTGGCCTTAATCGGTGATGTGCTCAGTGGCATGGTCATGCGTATCGAAAAAATACAACAAAAATTAAAAGTGTCTCAGAAGGTGTTGCGGCAGGTATATACTCGCGCAAAAATTGGCAGTTTTGCGTGTAATATTCACGAGAATAAATGTGTTTTAACGGCTGAATCAGCTTATTTATTTGATGTGGATCTTAATACAGACTTCACCTTTGATTATCTTCTTGAGATTGCCTTGCCAGGGGATCGGCACGCGCTAGAGCACGAAATTCGATTTTTACAGGAACCAGAGCAAGTCGTTCAATTTGATTTTAGAGTACTGGTGCAAGGTGAAGTGAAATACTTGTCTGCCAGTGCTGAGTTGTGTGTGGATGCGCCATCTGTGCTGGTGATGGTTCAGGATGTGACGGAGTCTCTTGTCGCGCAGCAGGCGAAAGATGATGCTTTGCTTGCAGCCAATAATGCGAACACCTTGGTTAGTCGATTTTTAGCGAATATGAGTCATGAAATTCGCACCCCACTGAACGGGGTGATTGGCTTGACGGGCCTGGTTCTGTCAACCGAGTTAACGGCTGAGAAAAAAGGGTATTTGGAAAGCTCAGAAGCTTCAGCTAAAGCGTTACTTAAAATTTTAAATGATATTCTCGATTATTCGAAAATTGATGCCGGAAGGATGTCTATGGACGAGATTAGTTTCAGTGTTGATAGGGTTTTACAGAATCTTCAGGCGTTGTTTTTAGCGCCGAGTCAGCAAAGCGGTGTCGCGCTTTCAGTCTCTGTTGCTGATGATGGTCCTGATCTGGTTGTTGGTGACCCTGGTCGCTTAGGGCAAGTGCTGAGTAACTTATTGGGAAATGCGCTGAAATTTACAGAGCAAGGGTCTGTTCATGTGATGACGAAAGTATTGCAGATATCTCAAAGTGATGTCGAAATTGAGTTTGCGGTTCAAGATACGGGAGTTGGTATTGCGCTAGAAAAACAATCTTCAATTTTTGATGCCTTTAACCAGGCGGATTTGAGTGTGACTCGGAAATACTCTGGAACAGGTCTGGGGCTTGCGATTAGTCGACGTTTAGTTGAGTTGATGGGTGGGCATATGTGGTTGGAAAGTGAAGAGGGGGTGGGGAGTACGTTCTACTTTTCTGTCAGTTTCTTGAGGCAAGCGAAAAAAGAAGCGCCGGTACCGTTGCAAGTGCTGGCGGAGGCTGATATGCGGGCTCGTGTTGCTGGAAAACACATCCTGGTGGTTGAAGATAAAGCGACGAACCGGATGATTATGACGGAGTTGTTGAAGCAGTTGGAGGTTACCACTGAAGTTGCTGAAAATGGACAGGAAGCCTTAGAGATGGTGATTGGGTTGGGTGGGGATCGTCACTATGATGCCATATTAATGGATAATTATATGCCTGTTTTGAGTGGTATTGATGCTACCTGCTGTATTCGATCGCTAGATTTGGCTTTTCAACCAGCCATTATTGCCGTGACAGGTGGTGTGATGGAAAAGGAAAGGCAGGCTTGTTTCGATGCGGGTATGAATGATTTTGTGAATAAGCCAATTGAGCTTAATGAGTTGTTGGTTGTGTTATCTAAGTGGTTGGCTTAAGTAAAACCATTGCTTTTGAGTCTAACATAGAGTGCGCCACTGCCGCCGTCTTTGGGTTGGGCTGAGCAAAAGGCAATGACGTGATGGGATTGTCTGAGCCAGTTATTCAGTTTGTTTTTCAGTACCGGGTATTCGCTCGAGCCATAACCCTTTCCGTGGATGATACAAATTGTTCTTAAGCGTTCTTCCACAGCCCAATCTAAAAACTGTAACATCATTATTTTAGCATCTTGAGCGACCATGCCATGAAGGTCTAAATCTGCCTCGAGTGGGAATTGGCCACGCTGTAGTTGCTGAAATTGACGATGCTGAACCCCCGAGCGCTTAAAGCTTAACCTTTCATCGCTATCCACAAGTTCTGTTCTTTGAAAGTCGGACAGGTTATCTTGTATTGTGCTTTCTGCGTATTCTAGATTAAGTTTGAAAGGTTTGGGTCTGTTTTTCTGTGAGAGTATTTTACCGTCGTCTTTTAACGGGGTTACACCTTTCATTGAGTCTTTAAATAAGGCAGAATCATTATCATCATTCATGGTGAGATATTAGCATAAATAGCCGTTGTAATTGCAATGATAGGTGGGGTTGGTCAGTCGTTGAGCCTGCTGTTTTGTTGTATTTAAGCTGCAGTGTGTCTAAAAAACACAATATCACAGAGATTAGGAAAGCTTTTGAGGTGTTTGTTAGGGTTTTTAGGTGTTGCAAATATACCTGCGTTCTGTCTTAATAAAACAGCTAGCATAAAGAGTGTCGCTAGTAACAACACCTTCGAGTCAAACTCGAACGACCTAAGCTTAAGCTTGGGCGTAAATAATAATAATAAGAAAAAATCGCCTTGAAAATTCTAATCAGTAACGATGATGGTTATCTCGCCCCCGGAATTCTTGCCTTAGCAGGTGTTTTAGAATCAATTGGGGATGTTACCGTGGTAGCGCCAGACCGAAATCGTTCTGGTGCGAGCAACTCACTGACGTTGGAGTTGCCACTTCGCGCTCGTATCACTGAAAATGGTTTTTATTCTGTTGATGGTACCCCCACTGATTGTGTTCACTTGGCACTCACAGGATTATTAAGTGATGCGCCCGATATTGTTGTGTCTGGTATTAATGCCGGTGCCAATATGGGGGATGATGTTCTTTATTCAGGTACAGTTGCTGCGGCAACAGAAGGGCGTTTTTTAGGGTTTTCTGCGATCGCTTTTTCAGTGGCCAGTCACCAGCCGCGATACTTTCAGGATGCTGCGAGGGTTGCATTAGAGGTGGTTGAAAAGGTGCTAAAAGCCCCGCTGACACCAGATACAGTCTTGAATGTTAATATGCCAGATTTACCGTATGACCAAATACAGGGCTATGAAGTGACGAGGTTAGGTCGTCGTCATAAATCAGAGCCTGTCATTAAAGGCGAAGACCCTAGAGGAAATCCTCTGTACTGGGTTGGGCCATGTGGTGCTGAGCAGGATGCCGGCCCCGGAACTGATTTTCACGCAATTAATAATAATAAAATTTCACTGACACCTTTAAAAATCGATTTAACGGATTATCGAGCAATGGATGTGTTGAGTGAGTGGATGTTTCAGGAGGGGTGATATGAATGCAAGGCATTTAGGGATTGGGATGACTTCCCAAAGAACGCGGTCTCGGTTAATTGGTCGATTGCTTCAAGGGGGGGTGACAAATAAGCGCCTGCTTGATGTTATGGAAACGACGCCAAGGCATATTTTTGTTGATGAAGCACTGGCAAGTCGGGCATATGAAGATACTGCACTACCAATAGGCCATGGTCAGACAATCTCGCAACCGTATATTGTTGCAAGAATGACGGAAGTGTTATTAGAAAATGGGCCGCTGGATCATGTCTTAGAAATTGGTACCGGCTCTGGTTATCAAACGGCTATTTTATCTCAGTTGGTGCCTAGGGTGTATACCGTTGAACGAATTGAACCCTTGTTAAGTCAGGCGCGCAAGCGTTTCCAAGAGTTGCGTTTTTCAAATATTAGAACGAAGTATACCGATGGTATTTGGGGCTGGAAAGAACATGGCCCTTATAAAGGTATCATTGTGACGGCGGCGCCTGCTGAAATACCGCAGCCGCTGTTGGAGCAATTGGCCATTGGTGGTCGAATGGTGATACCTGTGGGTAGGGAAAACCAAGCATTGGCTGTCATTGAGCGAACGGCTAAAGGGTATGAGTCGCGTGAGCTTGAGCAGGTTAAATTTGTACCTCTTGTGGAAGGAACAGCTTAGTGGGTATGTTCTCAACCCTTTATGAAAAATCTCTAGGCTGGTCTCGGCATCGACACGCAGCTTGGTATTTATCTGGGTTGAGTTTTGCTGAGT
>JABHGC010000201.1 GCA_018672285.1 Methylococcales bacterium | reverse complement strand
CTAATGAGGCCAGGCATTCTCTTTTTTTTTTCGTTATTTATCAATAAAGACGCTTACTTTCAGACTTTTGCATCTACCTCTTATTAATATCTAATAATGTTGCGCATTCTGAAAATTTATCGCCAGGGTATTATTTACAATCTAATGAAGGGCCATTTAATAGTGTGGAAGCAGCATGCAAGGTTGGCGTTTTTGACCCACAAGAACGTTATCCAAATGGTAATTATGACGGTTATGAATTTAGAGATGATTTAGGTGATGGCTCAGGTGGAAATGGTCAATATGGGTGCCAGTGTTTTTCCAATCCTCTAACACCAGCTAACTGTGCAGCAGTTTATCTTCTAGGGTGTACTCAAAACAGTTTGTTCAATCAAGACGGGTGCTTTCAATGTCCTCAAGAAACCACCTTAGATAGAGCCACTCAAAAGTGCATACCAAGAAACGCAGGAACTGACTACACCTCTTGCTTAGCACTCAACACAGAACTATTAGAAAATATAATTGAGAATGGTGACCTATCATCAATTTGTAGTGATGGTGAGCATACTTGCGAAGTTAAAAGAAAAGCAGGTGAGACAGTTGAACCATCGACACTAGTTTATACTGAAATAGCTTCAAATGATGGTTCAGTATCTCAATTTTCAGGGCGCACATGTTTCCACCCAAAAGATTTTGATAATATCTGCTCAAAAATTGATCCTGTAACCTTTGAATGTATCGCAGCATCAAACAAAGACCCCTTACCTCAAATGTGTGGAGTAAATAGCTCAGGCATACAGGTTTTCTCTGACACCGTCTCAGCTTCCCCAACCAACTCAATCACAACAACAGCAATTAGCACCCCAAGCACTAACCAAGTCGCCAGCATCCAAAACAACAGCCTATTCGCCACAGCACAATCAATCGGCACAATGGGCAAAGGCCGAATCCACAGCCTAAACAGAACCATCGAAAGTGATGGTACAACCGCCATTTTACACCGCCAAGATACCCGCCAACTCCAACTAACCGCCTCATCAGTTAATGGTGGAAACAGAGCTTGGACTGCTGATGCAGATATTCAATATGAACTAGTTGAGCATCAAGATGGCAACAACGTCACAACAGGCTGGACGTTAACCCTAGACGACAAAACCATAGAGCAATACAACGAAAATGGCCGCCTAGAGTCCATCACCAACCGAAACGGCTTTACCCGAACACTAACCTACGAAAATGACTTACTCAAAACGGTCACAGACCACTTTGGTAGAGCACTTAACTTTGAGTACACCGATGGTTTAATGAGCAAAGTGATTGACCCTGCGCTTGAAGAAACCGTTTATGGCTACGACAGTGAGCAACGACTAGAAACCATCACCTCACCCGATGGCAGTGTTAAAACCTATCTATTTGAAGATGCCAACCACCCTAACTCCATCACAGGCATTGAAGAAAATGGCGTTAGAACGGCAACCTACACCTACCAAACCGATGGAAAAGTAAAAACCAGTGAACTGGCTGGTGGCGTAAATAAAGTTGAAATGGCTTATAACGAAGATGGCACAACCACCGTTATTGATGCCCTTGGTGCAGAACGAACTTACGAGTTTGAAACCATCTTAGGCGTGAAGAAAGTTAAAAACGTGACCGGTGATACCTGTGCTTCTTGTGGTGCCAACATCAACCGCAGAGAGTACGACGCAATTGGTAACGTTAAACTCTCTGAAAATGCCAATGGTCACATCACCACCTTTTTATATGACGACCCAGCCGTACCCGATTTACCCACCTCAAGAACAGAAGCCGTTGGTACAGCACAAGAGCGAACCACTACCACAGAATGGAACGCAGAATTACGCTTACCTAAAAAAGTTACCAGAACAGGCCAAACCGTCGAGTTTGATTACAACACCGACTCACAACTAAAAACCGTTACCGTTACCGATACCAGTAACGACAAACAACAAATCACCACCTTTGATTATCACCCCAGCAAATTACTGAAAAGTATTGATGGTAGCCGTACAGATGTGAATGATATTGCCACATTTGAGTACGATTATCAGGGTAACAGAACAGGCATCCGCAATGCGCTAGACCACTTAACGCAACTACAAGATTACGATGCTCACGGTAGAGCACGTAAAGTGATTGACTCAAACGAGTTGATCACGACCATACAATACGACGTGATGGGACGCATCAAACAAACCACCACAGGAACGGAAACCACCGTATACACCTACGACCCCATCTTTGGCTTATTAGAGACCGTCACCTCAGCAGATGACAGCACCTTAACCCTAAGCTACAACGATGCCAAACAACTCACACAAGTAAAAGACCAACACGGCAACACCATCACCTTTGACCCAGATGCCAAAGGCAACGTTAAAAAGACCGAAGTCAAAGATGAGCAAGGCAACCTAGTCTCAACTGCAAGCCAAGCTTTTAATAAACTCAGCCAGCTAGAAAGCACTTTAGGTGGTGAAGGCCAAATCCAAGGCTTTACCTACGATGATTTGGGTAACCTTAAAACCAGTCACTTAATCGCAGACAACGCACAACCAGATAACAAACAAAATACCCAGTATTTTTATGATGCGCTAGAGCGTCAAAACAAAATCATTGATGCCAAAGACGGTGAAACAATCTTCACCTTCGATGAGCGAGACAACCTAAAAACCGTCACCGACCCAAATGGCAACACCACGGAATATTTGTACGATGGCTTTGATAATGTCACCGAACAAAAAAGCCCAGATACAGGTACTAGCACCTTTACCTATGACGAAGCCAACAACGTCAAAACCCAGTTAGACAACAAACAGCAACTCACCCAGCTTGATTACGATGTGCTTAACCGGGTAATAGACATCAGCTATGACGACGGTCAAACCGAACACTACGACTATGATCAAGGTGCATTTGCCAAAGGCCGAGTCAACAAAGTCACAAGCAACACCCTAAACGGCAACATCGACTACAGCGTGACCTACAACAACATGGGACGACTGGAAACCAGCACCCAAACCGTTGACGGCATCAACGCCACATTAACTTATGTCTACAACAGCAAAGGTCAACTAGAAAGCCTGACTTACCCATCTGGCAAACAAATGGTGTACGGCTATGCCAATGGTGAGTTGGTGAGCATGAGCATCGATGGCACACCACTCATCAACAACATCAAATACGAAGCTTTTGGCTCCGTCAACGCATGGGACTGGGGTAGCGGCCTTAAACACAGCAGAACCTTTGATTTGGCCGGTCGGTTAGAAACCCACAGCCTAAACCAAGACACCCGAACCATTGGCTACAACGATGCAGACGACATCAAAAAGCTCGAAGATGCCGCAGGCAGTCGAGATTATAACTACGATGAACTCCATCGCTTAATTGCAGGCACACACCTAGGCCAAGCCTTACTCTATGATTACGACCCAAACAGCAACCGACTATTAAGCAGCATTGATGGCGAACAAACCGATTACCTAGTCGATGATGCCAGCAACCAAATCACCCAAATTGGCAACAACACCATAGAATATGATGCAAACGGGAACATCAGCAACGATGGCATTAACCACTATGCTTACGATGCTAAAAACCGATTCATTAACTTTAACAATGGCCAAGTGCTGTACACACACAACGCCTTTGGATTGCGGGTTAAAAAGACCTTTCCAGCCAATGCCCCAAACGCAGTAGCGGCTAACACCGCACAAAGTGCAGGCAATCACATAGAAGATGACTTCACAGGTAGTGATGACACAGACATCTTAAGCCGAGCTGACAACACATGGACAAGCAACAACAAAGGCAGCGCCTTAATTAAAGGTAACCAAGCCAACCTAACCGGAGGCATCGCGCTTAGCCAAACCGTTGGCACCTTAAACGAAAATGACAGCTACACCCTAAATGCAAAACTGACTCAAGGTGAAATCAGTATCAGCAGTAATGGTGCTGAAATTGCCAATATTCGTTATGGCTTTAGCAACAACCTGTTTATCACCATTGAAGGGATGCAAGCCCCACTAAACGTCAATACCAGCATACCTAAAGACCGATTAAGCATTAATGTACAATGGCAAGCCGGTCAAATTGCGGTTACAGCAACAGGGACAGACGGCACAGAATACACAACAGGCATTATCAGCAATAGCAACATTGCCGTTGACCACGTTCAATCCGTTAAGCTTAGAGACTACTTCACCTCCTTTTATGTCTGGCTATTTGGCAATACTGTGTTCATCGATGACGTAACCGTCATCGCCAGCAACACGCCAACCGATCCTGAGCCTGAACCAGTAAACAACGACAGGCTTTACCACTACAACGATGCAGGGTTATTAACCACCGAGTTTGATGGCGATGGGAGCATCATTATTGAGCACATCTATCTCGGTTCTACCCCTATAGCTGTAATGAAAAATAACGAGGTTTTTTATGTCCACACAGACCACCTTGGAACACCAAGATCAATCACCCGACAAAACAATACTGTTGTGTGGGGCTGGGAGAGTAAACCGTTTGGGGATGATGCAGTCACAGACTTGATTGGGCTGGGTTACTCGCTAAGAATGGCTGGTCAATTTCAAGACCAAGAGTCTGGGTTGTTTTACAACTGGAACAGGACATATAACCCTGAAACTGGCAGGTACTTGGAGTCAGACCCAATTGGTTTGAGTGGTGGGTTGAATACTTATGGTTATGTGGGTGGCAACCCTAACTCGTTTGTTGACTCAATGGGTTTACATACCGAAATTGTTGTATGGCAACCAATTGGCTGGGGGGGGTCATCCTTTGGGCATATATCTGGTCAAATAAATGGACGAAACTATTCATTTGGAACAGGTGGCTGGGATACTAAGTACCCAAATTTTAAAGATTATGCAAAGCGTCAACAAGAATTTAGAGGTGGAGTCGGAAATGTCTTAGATTTGACGCCTCAAGAGGAGGTTCAATTTGAGCAATGCTTGAAAAAATCTATTACAGGATACGATTTTATACTGGATAATTGCAGCACTCCCTTTAAGGATTGTTTGAGAAGTATTGGTGTTAAGGACGCTGGGTATTCTCTTTACCCTGCGGATGTTGGTGAGGATTTGAAAAAATCGACTAGATTTAAAGAGCACAGATTTTATCCTAGTACCTACAAAAGATCATTTCCAGACGATGGATTTTGGGTGAAATAATGAAAATAATTTCAATAATAATATTCATGACGTTAGTTGGCTTGTCAATTTTATATTTTGGAAGAAGTATTACGTTAACTGCTGAATCCGAAATAAAAATAATGTCTTCATTTGAAGGTCATTCTCAAATAGTTAGGGTACTTTCTCCTGGTCAGTCTGTTCAGGTGATTTCCTGTATAGATACTAAGTCTGACTTTATACCAAAAGTGACAGTAGAAGGTGATCTGGAGGGCTATATAACAAGTGGCCTATTCAGCCTGAGTCGCCATAAATATATCCGTGTATTAAGCGGGCCGATTGTGTTTTTCAGTTGCTAAACAAGCACGCATCTATGATGAGTGAGTTTTTATCGAAATTAAAAGTACAGGGGTATTAAGAGGGGATAATTAGGTTCTAGATCTGCCTGGCTCATCGCACGGTTCAGTGGTTAGAATAAAGGCAGTGGGTACACTGAACCCCTATAACTTAAGCTTTGTAAGTTAGCAGTTAATGCTAATATTAGAAAGCAGATGTTTTGGATGCGTACCACCTTCAAAAATATCGCACGTTAAAATTTTTGCTGATACCTCAATTGCCGCAAACTTTTCTGTTGTTTCCAACACTCCCATCGTATAAATTCCAGAATTACTCATCGTATAATTTAGCCAAATATTTCCTGATTTCTCAAATTGCCATCGTATAAATAATCCGTTTATTGACTTGTCGTCGTATCAATTCTAAAAAAATAT
>JABHGC010000096.1 GCA_018672285.1 Methylococcales bacterium | reverse complement strand
TGCATCAAAAAAGAAAGCTGGTAGGTAGTTATATCCTCAGCGAGGCTAACCCTAGTTTCGGAATACTTGTTATTAATGTCTCCATTTCTCTCTTTTCAGACAGTTGGCAATAATGCATGAACGACTCTTCATGGTTCTTAGCGGAAGTTGCGCTGCATTTGTTGACTGGCAACTTAACACCCCAGAGCAGGCATTAATGATGGTAGCGTACCCTATATGCTACGCAGCTGAATAAATTTTAGACATAACATTCCTTACGACTGGATGAGCGGTCATGGGGTTTGAAGTTCAGTGGTTCGTACGGTTAGATTTCAAACTCTGCAATCATAAAAACCTTCAGACCTAACCTATGCGGTAACTGCATTGATATTATACGTATGATCAGTATAATATGGATTACACGTGCAGTTAGGAGGATAATTCAATGCGTGATTTAAAAAAGGTGTCATCTGGGTCGTACCAACGTCAGCCCGGTAAATATCAAGATATTGCCATGCAAGAGCCGATTACAATTACTAACAATGGTCGTGAGCGTTTGGTAGTAATGTCTATTGACGAATTTCGAAAAATGGAATCACTTGTTCGACGATCACTAAGGATCGAAGAATTGACTGATAAACAAGTACAGGCTATTAAGGATTCAGAGATACCTAGTGAGCATTCATTTGAGATGAAGTATTGAGCATTCCGTCTCCACACCCAGGCATGGTTATTCGTTACAGCTATCTTTGGAAAAACGAGTCTGAACGTGGCAAAGAAGAAGGCTTGAAAAATCGACCCTGCGCTATTGTGCTCACATTACAAAATGATGAACAGGGTGACGAGGTTATGGTTGTACCAATTACTCACACTGAGCCAGAGCTTGAAGATTCTATCGAAATTCCTGGAGTGATTAAGTCAAAACTTGGGCTGGATGGCGATCGTTCATGGATCATACTCAGTGAGCTAAATGAATTCTACTGGCCTGGGCCTGACTTGAGACCAACTGATAATGGCACTGTTAGTTATGGTACTTTACCTGTGAATTTTTTCAAACAAGTTAAGCTAAAATTGCTAAACCTTGTCAATAACAAAAAATTGAAAACTGTAAAAAGAACTGAATAATGGTCTTGCGAGTTGAAACCAAAATGGCAGAAAACGTACACTTAACAATAACCTTGTACTAATATATAGCTGTGAAAATGTATAAACGATAAACTACCCTTGTCGTTTGCTTTGCTATATTAGGCTTAATGTTAGCTTCAAGACAAAAACCGGTCATAGCAATGCAGCCTTCATCTGTCGGGAAATGGTTTGAAGCCGCCTTAGCTGAAAGGCTATCATCCGCCTCCAAATCGCTAACAATAAGCAAATAGCATTTACCGGCAAACCTCTCCATTAACATAACCGCCTGTAGTGGTAACTATTGGCCTCACATTAAAAATCACACCGATATTCACACATGTCACATCTCAAAATCACACCCCTGTGAGACAAAACCACACACCTCCTGAAGCCGTTGGCATTGCTTCCCTGTAGGGTTATGAGCGAACAATTATTCGTTTGCATCTTTGAAAATCACACCGATATTCACACATGCCATATCTCAAAATCACACCCCCCAAGAAAAAACACACCACGCCTAACCTGTTGGTACTGCTCGCCTCACGAACATACATTAGCATTATGCAATTCGATTTCTTGAAAATCACACCGAAAATCACACCCCTGTCACACCCAAAATCACACCCCCCTGTTTGGCACAATAGCCTCACTTACTTAAACACCTCAGGAGGACAACAAATGATTGGGCCATTACTTACCGAAGAAGAGGTATCTATTAGATACAAAGTCACTGCCAGAACGATTGCCAGATGGCGAGTGATTGGCTGGGGACCACCCTTTTTGAGAATCGGTGTGAAGATTTTTTACCGAGAAGAAGATGTCCTTTGTTACGAAATGGACAACTTGATAGCCAGCAACAATTGAAACGAATTTGATTGATTTAACACGACAAGGAAACACCATGATTGCACAACATATTGCGGACACTTTAATTGATGAGACGACTCAACCAAGCCTAGAAGACAACGCACTTCTTAATGAACGCAAGCTTTTTACGGCATCCATAAAACTAGCCATCAAGGATGCTGAGCATCTTTATAGCCTTGGAAAACGCAACCCATTGGTTCTCAGGCACCGTGACTTTCAGGGAGAAACACAAGATCTGGTTGATTATTTTGAGCAGCAGTCAATGCAACCTGGTGGGCTTGGTTTCATTTGCTCTCACTTAGAAATGGATGCCAACCGTTTCAGTGAATTTGCTCTACAGAAATTCTTGAACCCATTACAAGCATTAATCGAACGCACCCAACGTAGCCGTTACTAAGAAGGAACTAAAAAATGAACTTACAACAAGCCAATAAAATGAGCACTCAAGAGATTTCCGAGTTTTCAGCTAAGGAAATTATGACCTTACAAACTAGTGCGGCTGAATCATTACAGCAGGCTAAACGTATCAATGACCGCATCCATGATGCACTGGAGTTGAAGTACAAAGACCTAGCCTCTGTCAGCCGGATTCATGCAGGAAAAGAGTCTGGTTCTGTGAATTTTGAAGACGGACAAATTCAAGTAAGTGCCGACTTACCTAAGCGCGTGACTTGGGATCAAAAACAGTTGGCAGAACTTTCCAAACGTATTCAAGAGAGCGGTGAAGATCCTCTGCAATACATGGACATCGCGTACAAGGTTCCAGAGCGCAAATTTACCGCATGGCCTGACACCATCAAGTCTGCGTTTCAAGATGCACGCACATTAAAAATGGGCCGTCAGTCTTTCAAATTAACACAAGGAGATGAGCAATGAGCTTACCGATTATTAGTGCAGATCAACGGTTGCAAGAGAAACGGGGAATTAAAGGTGTGTTACTCGGCGGATTTGGTGTCGGAAAAACTTCTCTACTGTATAGCTTGCCAGTAAACAGCACATTATTTTTTGACTTAGAAGCTGGTGACCTTGCCGTTCAAGAATGGGGTGGTGACACCATTCGCCCGAAAACATGGGCAGAGTGCCGGGATTTTGCAGTATTTATTGGCGGTCCCAACCCTGCCCTTGCAGATGAGCAGGTCTACAGCCAAGCACATTACGATGCTGTTTGTGAAAAATTCGGTGATCCGAGTGCTTTAGACAAGTACGAAACCATTTTCATTGATTCAATCACCGTTGCAGGTCGACTGTGCTTTCAATGGAGTAAACAACAACCTCAGTCATTCTCTGACAAAACAGGTAAACCTGATATCTTTCTTCTTAACGGACAGTGGTACAGCGTGGGTGGGGATAAAAACAAACCCATCCATTTGTTAGCTGCCGGTGAGCGAACGATTTGCCTAGCCGCAGCTGACGATTGGCTAAATGACAATGAAACAGCTGATAGTGCTCATAAATCACAAAGCTGGCTCAATCAATCGGCAACTGAGAAGCAGCTTCAATATCTGCCTGCAGAGATGCAAATGGATTATGGCTTAACTCGCTACAAAGCGTCCGTCTTATTGTCTTTTAAATTCAATAAACACGCCATTAGAAAGCTGGTTTATGAAACCAGTGAGCGACAACAAGCCGCATGATTTGTGCAATTTGCCAACGAGAAGGCCGTGGGTTTTGCTGGATGCCGCCAAGGCAACAAAATCACCCCCGACAGTTTAAACGCTTTTGTTCACTCAAGTGCCAACAGATACACAGTGCATTGAGTGAACAAAGCAAATGGAGCCATTTTATGATTGACCCAACTAAAAATGAAACTCATGCCATGCAAAGCACCCTACAGCCATTAGGTGACTATGTTGCCTCAGTAGGAATGCAAAGACCGCTTGCTGATTATAGCCAAGCTGAAGTTCTGCAACTGATTGATGTAGTCATCACCAGCTACCAAAACACTCTGCAAGAATTAACACCGAATGATGCGCCGTTTAATGAAGACGACATCCCTTTTTGAGAAAACGCTTCACAAACAATTTTACAAGGAAATAAACCATGTTGGATTTTAACCATAACCCAACCCTCTCAGATCAAATTACTGACCTGATTGATGTTGGGATCAATTTAGAACGAGCACAAGAAGTACAACGTGATTATTTAGGCGCTTCACGTTTAGGTGTTTCATGTGATCGTGCGTTGCAGTTTGAGTTTCTAGCCACGCCTAAAGATGAAGGCCGAGATTTTACCGGCAAGACATTGAGAATATTTCAAGCCGGCCATGTGTTTGAAGACTTAGCCATTAGATGGCTTCGTGATGCGGGATTTGATTTATACACCGAAAAAAATGATGGGGGTCAGTTTGGATTTTCTGTGGCTAGAGGCCGAATACGTGGGCATGTCGATGGCATTATTAACGCAGCTCCCGCTGATATCCCTATGACCTACCCTGCCCTTTGGGAATGCAAATCTGCGAATAATAAATCGTGGAAGGACATGGTTAAACGCGGTGTTGCAGTTTCAAAGCCGGTGTATGCAGCTCAGATGGCCATTTATCAAGCCTATATGGAATCACAAATTCCTGGCATATCAAATAATCCAGCACTGTTTACCGCCATCAATAAAGATACCTCAGAAGTGTATTTTGAATTGGTACCGTTTAATGCAGGGCTTGCTCAGAGCATGAGTGATAAGGGTGTAAAAATCTTAAGTGCGTGTGATGCACAGGAATGGTTGCCACGTATGACTCGTGATCCATCTCATTTTGAATGTAAATATTGTAGCTGGCAAGACCGCTGCTGGCAGGGAGAAAAATAATGGACAATGTCATTACACCAAACCCTGCAAGCTGGTTGGATTTCAACACGGCTGCAGATCAAATTTTGGCTGATAATATCAGCTCAGAAAATATCGATATTGCAGTCAATGATTTAGGTATTAAGCAATATTTAGACGTTCTATTTGGCTTTTTAGATGAGGGGTTCATTCCACTTAGATGTTTTTCAGAAAGCACCAAGCATCAAAATGCACCTTATAATATTTGGGTTGAAAACGATGAGCATGCGGCAAGTAAGGTAGTCAATTTTGCCAACTATTGCCATAGCAACAAACAAGCTTGTTACCTTATTCCAGGTCTTGTCAGTGCCGAAAAACAAGCAAAGTCAGCTGATATCATCCAGATGGGTGTGTTGTTGGTTGATCTTGATGATGGAGATATTGAGGCTAAGCTCAAACATGCGATTCAATTTATTGGCGAGCCGACATTGGTGGTTGAGTCAGGCGGAACAACTTTGGACGGTCAAGCCAAGCTACATGCTTACTGGAAATTATCTGAGCCTGTAGATCAGAGTGACTTAGAGTCGTTACTCAAACTACGGGCACAGTTAGCACAAAAAATTGGCGGTGATACGCACTTTAAATCAGCAC